>JAXDHC010000551.1:0-4459 GCA_034664705.1 Solirubrobacteraceae bacterium | reverse complement strand
GACGACGTCGGCGAGCACGCTGCTCCAGCCGACGTCGTGCCATGCCGCGCTCGGCTCCGGCGTCGGGAGCTCCTTCGTCGCGACGACGTCGGCCGAGGGCATGACGGCGGCGATGCGCTCGACGTGGCGCCCGCGGTCGTCGTGCTCCTCCCAGGTCATGAGGAACGCGTCGATGGCGGCCGTGTGGCGGCGCAGGAACGTCCAGACGTCGCGCGCCGTCGCCTGATCCGGGGCGTCGGCGGCGAGCTTGACGTCCCACACGACGTGGGCGCCGCGCTCCCGCACCGCCTGGGCGAGCACGGCGGTCAGCGCATCGTGGAGCACGACGACGTCGCCCCCGGAGACGCCCGAGCCCAGCAGCGCCTCGCCGTCGAGCAGGCCCTCGGCGTAGATCGCGTCCTCCGCGGCGCCGAGGCCGACCGGCTCGCCGCGATCCACCCGTGACGCGGTCGCCACGGCCACGCGCAGGATGTCGTCGAGGCGCTGGGCGAGAACCCGCAGCGGCTCGCCGGCCGCGACCGCCAGCGACCCGGCCGCGACACCCCCGCCGGCGTCGAGGCACGAACGCAGGTTGCGCGCCGACGACTGGCCGCCGGGCAGCGCGGTGGCACACCACACCGTGCGGCCTCCGAGCTCGTCCACGGCGCGGGCGCGGGTCCGCTGCAGAGCGCGTGCGTCCCGGGTGGAGCCCGGTATCCCGACGTGCTCGGTGGTCAGAATCGTCACGGCAGCCTCCTGGGACGGACAGGCCTGTCGGTAGGTCGCCCGCCGCACCGGTCAACTGTTCCTGCGCATGGATGCGCCGGCTGCGCCCGTGCCCTCGTCGCGACGCGACGCCGACCTACTGGCCGGGGCAACCGACCACGCCGACGCCCCGGAAGGACACCGCCATGCGGCCGCCGACCATCGTGTGCACCCACCTCGACCGCGTCCGCCCGGTCGCCCCCCGTACGCCCCATGGCTGCGAGGAGTGCCTGGCGACCGGCATGCGGTGGGTCCACCTGCGCCTGTGTCTGACGTGTGGCCACGTCGGCTGCTGCGACTCCTCCCCCGGACGTCACTCGCGGCTGCACGCGCACGCCGTCGGGCACCCCATCGTGCAGTCGTTCGAGCCCGGCGAGGACTGGCGCTGGTGCTTCTTCGACGAGACCTACGTCTGAGTCACGACCGTGCGCGCCGCGGCGCGCCCGCCGAGGCGGTCGTGCACGAGGCGGACCGCGATCGACCCCTCGCCGACCGCGGAGGCGACGCGCTTGATCGACCCGCTGCGGACGTCGCCGGCCGCGAAGATGCCCGGCATGCTGGTCTCGAGCATGAGCGGCTGCCAGCCGTCGTCGCGGTGCTGCACGGCGGCGGGACCCGTCCGGATGTAGCCGCCCGCGTCGAGGGCGACCTGGTCGCTGAGCCACCGGGTGTGCGGCTCGGCGCCGATGAAGACGAAGAGCGCCTTGGCCTCGACGGTGCGCCGCTCGTGCGTCTCGTCGTCCTCGACGACGACCGCCTCGAGGGCCGCGCCATGGCCCCGAAGCTCGCGCACCTCGGTGTGGAGGAGGACCTCGACGTTCGGGTTCTGCTCGATCCGGTCGGCGAGGTAGCGCGACATGTTCTCCGTGAGCTCGGCCTCGCGGACGACGAGGCGCACGCGCTGCGCGTAGCCGGTGAGGAAGAGCGTGGCCTGCCCGGCGGAGTTGCCGCCGCCGACCACGACGACGGGGTCGTTCACGCAGACCTGCGCCTCCATGAGCGTCGCCGCGTAGTACACGCTCGTGCCCTCGAACTGCTCCATGCCCGGCACGGGGAGCTTGCGGTACCGCACGCCGGTGGCGATGACGATCGCGCGGCCGCGCACGACGTTGCCGTCGGCGAGGCCGATGGCGTAGTGGTCGTCGTGGCGCTCGAGCGACGTGGCCTCGCCCGGGACGGCGAGGTCGGCGCCGAACTTCTCGGCCTGGACGACCGCGCGATCGGCGAGCTCCGCGCCCGAGATGCCCGCCGGGAAGCCCAGGTAGTTCTCGATCCGCGACGACGTCCCGGCCTGCCCGCCGGTCGCGACGGCGTCGACGGCCATCGTGTCGAGGCCCTCCGAGGCCCCGTAGACCGACGCGGCCAGCCCGGCCGGGCCCGCGCCGACGACGACGAGATCGCAGAGGCCGTCCTTCGCGCGGGGTGACGGGAGGCCGAAGAGCCTCGCGAGCTCGGCGTTGCTCGGGTTGCGGAGCATCTGCCGGCCCGCCCAGATGACGACCGGCGTATCGTCGGGCGACACGCCCAGCTCGCGCAGCAGCGACTCGGCGTGCTCGTCCTCCTCGAGGTCGATCCAGTGATGCGGCAGCCGGTTGCGCGCGGCGAAGTCGCGCAGGCGGCGCGTGTCTGGTGCGTACCGCGAGCCGATGATGCGGAAGCCGGCGCCCAGGCCGATCAGGACGTAGCGGCGCAGCAGGAACGCCCGCAGGATCAGGTCGCCGAGGCCGGAGTCCTGGGTGACGAGCCGGCGCAGGGCCTCCACCGGCACCTGGAGCACCTCGCCGGGGTCGCGGACGACCGCCGTCAGGAACGACGCCTGGCCGGTGAGCAGGTTCAGCTCTCCGAGGAAGCGGCCCTTGCCGTGCAGGCCGATGACGCGCTCGTGGCCGCCGAAGTCCTCGACGATGGCGACCATGCCCTCGAGGACGACGAAGAAGTCGTACGCACGGTCGCCCTCGCGGAAGAGGACCTCGCCGGCCGTGGTCGACCGCCGCCGGCCGTGGGCCGCCAGCGCCGCGATCTGGCCCTCGGTCAGCCGCGGGAACGCCCCCGAGGTGTCGTCGGTCTCGCTGAGCGGCTCAGCGTCGGTCGAGCTCACGGTCGTCTCCGCCTGCGGTCACGCCCACCGTAGGGGCGCGCGTCCTGCGCCTCCCAGGGAGTAGTCCGCGCCGGGCGCACGGCAACCGCGCGCGCGGCAATCAGGCCGCGCGGTCGCCGTCGTCGCAGCCCATCGCGGTGCGCAGCTTCTGGAGCGCCCCCTGCTCGATCTGACGCACGCGCTCGGCGCTCACGCCGAGGCGCTCGGCCAGCTGGCGCAGCGTCTGCTCGCGGCCGTCGAGGCCGAAGCGCGCCAGCAGGATCGTGCGCTCGCGGTGGGTCAGGTCGCCGAGCAGACGCGGGAGCTGCTCCACGGCGGGGTGCAGCGGGACGAGCTCGTAGGCGTCCTCGGCGCGCGGGTCGGCGAGCAGCTCGCCGAACGTCGCGCTGACCTCGCCGTCGCCGCCGATCGGCTCCTCGAGCCCGCGCGCCTTGCGCTCGGCGGTGAACAGGCTGCCGATCTGATCGCGCGTCAGGCCGCACTCGGCGGCCAGCTCGTCGGTGTGCGGCTCGCGTCCGTGAACCTGGACGTACTCGCGCTGGACCGACTTGACCCGCGCGAGATGGCGCAGCGCGCGGTCGGAGAGGACGACCGGACGCGTCAGCTCGGCCACGAGCTGCTGCATCGCCTGGCGCACCCACCAGGAGGCGTACGCCCAGAACGGCGTGCCGAGCGCCGGGTCGTAGCGCTCGAGCGCCCGCAGGAGACCGACCACGCCCTCCTGCATGAGCTCGAGGCGGTCCACCGCGGTGGACCCGCGGTAGCCGCGCGCGACGCTGGCGATGAGCGGCATGAAGGTCTCGACGAGCTCGTCGCGATCGCGGCCGCCGCGCTCGCGCGCGCCGAGCAGCAGCCGGCGCTCGGCGTCGGGCCGCGGCGCGCGGCACCCGGCACGCCGCGCCGCAGCCGGCCCCGGTCTGCCGGCCACGTGGGTGGAGGACGACAAGGGGCGGCTGCGCTGCGCGGACACCATGGGACTCCTGTTTCGCCGGCGACGGCGCCGAGCGTGGTCGCATGCGGCAACCGCCTCCTGCACCGGCGCGGCTGCGCGTCGCTGCGGAGATGTGCCCGCCTGGATGCGTCTCTGTCGACGGTCGAGCCGCCTGCCCGGAGGCAGAGCCCGTCGACGAGCGTGTCGCCGCGGGGCTCTTGCATGTGTCGCGTCGGGCACGTGCCGGAGAGTCGCCAGGAACGATACGCCGCCGGACGGAAACGCGCTCGTGGGGTGTTACAAAACCGACGCCGGGCCCGTGAATGCCCGCACGACCCGTCGGCAGCGGACACCGGGCTTGACGGGCGGCGCCGGAGACGTGGTTCGACCGCCGCGGGTCCCGGGACGGTGTCCGCGAGGGCCTCGGTCAGGTGCCGACGTAGGCCGCGAGGTGCTCGCCGGTGAGGGTGGAGCGGGCGGCGACGAGGTCGGCGGGTGTGCCCTGAAAGACGATCCGGCCGCCGTCGTGGCCGGCGCCGGGGCCGAGGTCGATGATCCGGTCGGCGTGCGCCATGACCGCCTGGTGGTGCTCGATGACGATGACCGACTTGCCGGAGTCGACGAGCCGGTCGAGCAGGCCGAGCAGCTGCTCGACGTCGGCGAGGTGGAGGCCGGTGGTCGGCTCG
>JAXDHC010000550.1:0-4354 GCA_034664705.1 Solirubrobacteraceae bacterium | reverse complement strand
CGGCCGTCGCCTGGAGCACGCGCTCGGTGCAGTTGCCCTTGCGGCGCTCCTCGACGAGCTCCACCAGGCCGTGGCGCTCCAGCGCCCGCAGGTGGTAGTTCGCCTTCTGGCGGGTGAGCCCGACGCGGGCCGCGAGCGTGCTGGCGGAGCCGGGCTCGGCCAGCTCGGCGAGCAGGCGGGCGCGGATCGGATCCAGCGACGCCTCGGCGGCGGCGGGGCTCTCGATGACGGCGACGTCGTGCACGGGTGCAGCCTCGCACCGACAATTATTTTTGTCAAGCTCGTTCGCCTTGTCGGATCGGCGAGTCCATCCGTCCGACCTGGATGCGAACGTATGTTCGTGTCGATGCAGCCAGCGATCCTCCACGCCGACGTCGATGCGTTCTACGCCTCGGTCGCGCAGCGCGACGACGCCGCGCTGCGCGGACGGCCCGTGATCGTCGGCTCCTGGGTCGTCATGGCGGCGAGCTACGAGGCTCGCGCCCACGGCGTCCACGGAGGGATGAGCACGGCTCGGGCGATGCGCCAGTGCCCCGGGGCGGTGGTCGTCGAGTCCTCCTGGCCGGCGTACGTCGAGTCCAGCAGGACCGTGTTCGAGATCTTCCGACGCTTCACCGACGTGGTCGAGCCGGCGTCGATGGAGGAGGCGTTCCTCGACGTGACGCACGCCGCGGCGCCGGCTGCCGTGCTGGCGACCGAGCTGCGGCGCCAGGTGCGCGAGGAGGCCGGGCTGCCGCTGAGCGTCGGGGTGGCGCGGACGAAGGTGCTCGCCAAGATCGCCAGCCGCTCGGCGAAGCCCGACGGCCTCTTCGTCGTGGCGCCGGAGCGCGAGATCGCGTTCCTGCACCCGCTGCCGGTCGAGCGGCTGTGGGGCGTCGGGCCGGCGACCGCGCGCCGGCTCCACGCACGCGGGCTGAGGACCGTCGGGCAGGCCGCGGACTGCAGCGAGGCCGAGCTCATCGCCATCCTGGGCAAGGCGTCGGGCCGGTACGTCCACGCGATCGCGCACAACCGCGAGCACCGCCCCGTGCAGCGACGCCGCGGCCGGCGCTCGTTCGGCGCCCAGCGCGCGCTGCGGCGCGGCGTGCGCCCGCGCTCGGACCTCGACGCGGCGCTCGCCGATCTGGCCGAGCGCGTGACCCGGCGCATGCAGCGCAAGGGTCGCGCCGGGCGCACCGTGGTCCTTCGGCTGCGCTTCGGCGACTTCACGCGCGCGACGCGCTCGTGCACGCTCGGCCACGCCACCGCCGAGGCCGGTCCGGTCGCGGCCGCGACGCGGGGACTGCTCGACGCGGCCATGCCGATCATCGAGCAGCGCGGCATCACGCTGATCGGCGTGACCGTCACGAACCTCGACGGGGCCGGCGGCGCCGAGCAGCTGACGCTGCCCCTGCCCGAGGACTCAGCGCCCGGCGCCCCGAGCGCGTCCCCGGCCCTGCCGCGGGCCACCGATGAGTTCGCTGCGCACCCCGGGTCTACATCCCCGACGCCCACCCGCCAACGAAGGGGGACCTCCATGCCCACCGACTCGGCCGCCGGCCACGAGCTGCTCATCACCCGCGTCTTCGACGCCCCGCGCGAACGGGTCTACGCGGCGTTCACGGACGCCGACGCGCTGGCGCAGTGGTTCGGCCCGGTGGGGTTCTCCGTGCCGCGCGAGACCGTCGACATCGACCCGCGCCCGGGCGGCCACCAGCGGTTCGTCATCGTCAGTGACGAGGATGCCGACGTCAGCGTCCCGGTCGACGCCCGGTTCACCGAGGTCGTCGAGAACGAGCTCCTCGTGGGCACGGACGTCGTGCCCGCAGACCAGGGGCCCGGCACCGGGATGGCGCTGCGCCTGGAGTTCCACGACGACGGCGGGACCACGCGCCTCGTCGTGCGCCAGGGCCCGCACGCCGACGAGATGGTGGCGACGGCCGGCGCGGGCTGGGAGAGCTCCTTCACGAAGCTCGACAGACTGCTCGCGGTGTGATCGCCGCGCAGGCGCCGCGTGCTCAGCGATCCGACAGCTCCTCGTCCTCGCGCAGACGCTGGAGGCCGGACTCGGTCAGCGCCCACGTCCCGGCGTCGGTCTGGTGGACGAGGCCGTCGGCCTCCAGCGAGCGCAGGTTCAGCAACGTCCGCATGTCCCCGTGGCCCCGGCCGATCGCGTCGTCGAGGACGGCCACCGGGACGCCGACGCCGGCCTCGGCATGCGCGGCGTCGGCCAGCGCGGTCATCACGTGGGCGAGGTCACGCCGGCTCATGCCCGTGATGGTCGCAGCCCGCGACGTCGGACTCAGAGCGAGGCGAGGAAGCGCGTCACCGCGGCGAGCGTCTCGTCGGGGCGCTCGGCGTGCGGCACGTGCTTGCAGTCGAGCACCACGGTCTCCACCGCCCCGGGGATCCCGCGCTCGATCGCGGCGACCTGCGCGAGCGTCCCGTACTGGTCGGCCCGCCCCTGGACGAGGAGCACCGGGCACGTGATCGCGCCGAGCACGTCCTCGATGTTCCAGTCGCGGAACTCGGGCGACAGCCACACGTCGTTCCACCCGCGGAACGTCACGGCGGCGTCGCGGTGGTGGCGCTCCATGCGCCGCGCGAGGTCGCCGTGCTCGTAGGCCTGCTTGGCCGCGGTGATGCCGGCGATCGACTCGTCCTCGACGAACACGTGCGGCGCGAGGAGGACGAGGGCGCTCACGCCGGGCACCCGCCCGGCGTGGATCAGCGCGATCGAGCCGCCGTCGCTGTGGCCGACGAGGATCGGGTCGCGCAGGTCGAAGCGCTCGAGCAGCGCGGGGAGGACGTCGAGCGCCTCGTCGTGCATGAAGCGCGCGGTCCGGGGCGTGTCGGGCGGGTCCGAGCCGCCGTGGCCGAACCGCGAGTAGACCAGCACGCGCCGGCCCGATGCCTCGGCCACGCGCGCCGGGAAGTCGCGCCACAACGCGACCGAGCCGAGGCCCTCGTGCAGGAACACCAGGGCGGGCCGGTCCGGATCGCCGTCGATCCAGCGGCACTCGATACGCCGGCCGCCGACGTCGACGAGGTTGACCGGGGCCGTGTCGTCGCGCACGTCCATCGCCGCGGCTACGAGCGCCGGCGCACGACGACGCTCTTGGAGTCGGTGTAGGAGTCGAAGGCCTCCGAGCAATGCTCCTTGCCGAAGCCGCTGTTCTTCACCCCGCCGAAGGGCAGCTCGTCGTAGACCTTGGTCGGCGAGTTCACCCACGTGTAGCCGCATTCGAGGCGCTCGGCGGCGAGCGTCGCGCGGTCGAGGTCGCGCGTCCACACCGACGAGCCGAGGCCGAACGGCGAGGCGTTGGAGCGCTCGATCGCCTCGTCGAGGTCCTTCACGCGCCAGATCGGCAGCGCCGGGCCGAAGATCTCCTCGACCGCCATCGGCGAGTCGTGCGGCGGCTCGGCGACCACGGTGGGCTGGTGGAAGAAGCCGTTGCGCAGCTCGGCGTCCTCCGGGCGCCCGCCGCCCGTGAGCAGCTCGCCGCCCGCGTCGAGCGTGCGCTTCAGCTGGTCCTCGAGCAGCTCGCGCTGGCGCTCGGAGTGCAGCGGGCCGAGCTGGACGCCCTCGGCGTCGCCCGGGCCGAGGCGCAGCCGGCCGGCCTTGCCCGCGATCGCCTCGGCGACCTCGTCGAAGACGCTCTCGAAGACGTACAGCCGCTTGACCGCCAGGCAGGCCTGGCCGCAGTTGAAGAAGCGCCCCATCGAGGCGGCGCTCGCGGCGGCCTTCACGTCGGCGTCGTCGCAGATGATCATCGGGTCCGAGCCGCCGAGCTCGAGCGTCACGCGCTTGGTCCCGCGCGCGGCCAGCGCCATGATCCGCTCCCCGGTGGGGGTCGAGCCCGTGAAGGCGACCTTGCGCACGAGCGGGTGCGTGACGAGCGGCTCGCCCACGTCCGGCCCGGTGCCGGGGAGGACGTTGAAGACGCCGGCGGGCAGCCCGGCCTCGTGCGCGATGGCGGCGAGGCGCAGCGTCGTGAAGGGCGTGGTGTCGGCCGGCTTGGCGACGACGGTGTTGCCGGCCACCAGCGCCGGGCCGAGCTTGTTGCACAGCAGGGTCGTCGGGAAGTTCCACGGGACGATCGCGGCGACGACGCCGAGCGGCCGGCGCAGCACCTGGCCGCTCACGCCAGGGTCGAGGCCGAGCACGTGGCCGCCGCGCAGCTGCTTGGCCAGGCCGGCGTAGTGCTCGAGCGTCTCGGCGGCGCGGCGCAGCTCCAGGCGCGCCTCGCGCAGCGGCTTGCCCTGCTCGGCGGTCAGCAGCGGCGCGAGCTCGTCCTCGTGCTCGAGGATCGCGTGCGCGACGCGCAGGACGATCGCGCCGCGGTCGGAGACCGAGCGCTCCGACCAGGCGGGG
>JAXDHC010000549.1:0-15508 GCA_034664705.1 Solirubrobacteraceae bacterium | reverse complement strand
CTGCGGCGGCCTCGCCGGGCTGGCCGGCGTGCTGTTCACGGCGCGCTTCGGCACGGTCGACGCCACGGCCGGCAGCGGCTACGAGCTCACCGTCATCGCCGCGGCCGTCGTCGGCGGCGTCGCGATCTTCGGCGGCACCGGCAGCGTCTACGGCGCCGCGCTGGGCGCGCTGCTCCTCGGGACGATCACGTCCTCGCTCATCGTCCTCAAGGTCGAGGCGTTCTGGCAGCAGGCCGCCATCGGCGCTCTGCTCCTGCTCGCCATCGCGTTCGACCGCCTCCTGGGCCTCCGTGTCGAGGCCGCCCTCCGTCGAAGGAGCGCTCGCCGTGCAGGCTGAGACCAAGTCCGCGCCGGCCGCCCCGGCCGCCGAGCCCGAGCCCGCCGGCCCGGCGGCGGCCGCTCCGTCGTCGCCGAGCCGGCTGCGCTCGCTCGCGGGCAGCTGGGAGGGCCTGCTCGTGGGGCTGCTCGTCGTCCTGGCCTTCGTCGGGCAGGGCCTGTCGTCGCAGTTCCTGACGACGGACTCGTTCACGACGGGCTCGCTGGACTTCTCCGAGGTCGCGCTCATGGCGCTGCCGCTGGCGCTCCTGATCGTCGCCGCGGAGATCGACCTCTCCGTCGCGTCGGTGCTGGCGCTGTCGAGCGCGCTGATGGCGACGCTCTGGAACAGCGGGCTCCCGCTCGAGCTGATCATGCCGATCTGCATCGCGGCGGGCGCGCTGTGCGGCGCCTTCAACGGCCTGCTCGTCACCCGGCTCGGACTGCCGTCGCTGGCGGTGACGATCGGCACGCTGGCCCTGTTCCGCGGCCTGGCCTTCGTCGTCATCGGCGACCAGTCGGTCACCGACTTCCCGACCGGGTGGACCGACCGCGCCTTCGGCAACGTCGCCGGCACGTTCGTGCCCAACGCGATCGTGCTGTTCGCCGCGCTTGCCGTCGGCTTCGCCATCCTCCTGCACGCGACCCCGTTCGGGCGCGCGGTGTTCGCGATCGGCGCGAACGAGGAGGCCGCCTACTTCTCGGGCCTGCGCGTCAAGCGGATCAAGATGACGCTGTTCGTGCTCTCGGGCGCGGTGGCGGCGCTCGCGGGGATCGTCATCTCGCTGCGCAACTCGACGGCGGCGGCCAACGTCGGCCAGGGCTTCGAGCTGACCGCGATCACCGCGGTGCTGCTCGGCGGCGTGTCCATCTTCGGCGGCCGCGGGACGATCGCCGGGGTCATCCTCGCGCTCCTCCTGCTCGGCGGCATCCAGAAGGCGCTGTCGCTGAGCGAGTCCATCTCGTCGTACTGGATCCAGATCGTGACGGGGGCGCTGCTCGTCGGCTCGGTCCTGGGTCCCAACATCGTCCGCCGCGTCACGGAGGCACGCCGGCGGCGCACCAGTCACATCCACGAGGAGAGTCGGTCATGAGTCACGCCCGTCCGCGCAACCTGCGCGTGCTTCTCACCGCCCTGGCCCTGGCGTCCGTCGCCCTGGTCCTGGCGGCCTGCGGTTCCACGAAGGACGACCAGTCCGCCGCCGGCGGCGGCGCGGCATCGACCTCGACGCAGGGTCAAGCCAACGCCGGGGCCACCATCAAGGCCGGCCTGAAGACGGTCTCGATCCCCAAGCAGCTCGGCAACCCCTACGAGGAGACCGAGCACTCCGGCGTCACCGAGGCGCTCAAGGAGGTCGGCGGCGCGAACCGCGTCCAGGGCCCGACCGAGGCCAGCGCCTCGTCGCAGGTCTCGCTCATCAACTCCGTCGTCCAGCAGAAGCCCGACGCGATCATCATCGCCGGCAACGACCCGAGCGCGGTCGCTCCGGCGCTCAAGCAGGCGGCCCGCCGCGGCGTGAAGGTCGTCGCGATGGACTCCGACGTCGCGCCCGACGCGCGCACGGTGTTCATCAACCAGACGTCCTCGAAGCTGATCGGACAGGGCCAGGTGAAGCTCATCTCCGACCAGATCGGCGGCAAGGGCGAGATCGCGGTGCTGTCGGCGACCGCGAACGCCACGAACCAGAACACCTGGATCAAGTTCATGAAGGAGGAGCTCAAGAAGCCCGAGTACAAGGACATCAAGCTCGTGAAGGTCGCCTACGGCGACGACGACGACCAGAAGTCCTTCCAGGAGACCCAGGGCCTCCTCCAGGCGTATCCGAACCTGAAGGGCATCATCTCGCCCACGACCGTCGGCATCTCGGCCGCGGCGCGCTACCTGTCGACCTCGCCGAAGAAGGGCAAGGTCAAGCTGACCGGCCTCGGCACGCCGAACCAGATGCGCAAGTTCGTCAAGGACGGCACGGTCGACGAGTTCGCCCTCTGGGTCCCCAAGGACGTCGGCTACCTCGCCGGCCAGGCCGCGGCCGCGCTGGCCTCCGGGCGGATCACGGGCAAGGAGGGCGAGTCGTTCAAGGCCGGGCGACTCGGCGAGCGGACGATCGGCAAGGGCGGCGAGATCGTCCTCGGCCCGCCGACCGGGTTCAACAAGCAGAACATCGACAAGTTCGACTTCTAGGTCGGATGCTCGCCGGCTCCGTCACCGACCGGGCTGCCCTGCCGCCCCGACCCGCGCCGCGCGCGCGGGTCGGGGTCTTCGGGATCGGCCTCGCGGCGTACTGGTCGCAGTTCGACGGCCTGCGCGAGCGCGTCGAGGGCCACCGGCGGCGCGTCGAGGACCGCGTCGCCGGGCTCGGCGCCGACGTGGTGTCGGCGGGTCTCGTCGACACGGCGGAGGGCGCCCGCGAGGCGGGGGACCGCTTCGCGCAGGGCCAGGTCGACCTCGTCCTGTGCCACGCCGTCACGTACGCGACGTCGAGTCAGGTGCTGCCCGCCGTGCAGGCCGCCAAGGCGCCCGTGATCCTGCTCGGCCTGCAGCCGGCCCCGACGCTCGACTACGCGAGCACCGGCACCGGCGACTGGCTGGCCAACTGCGCCGCGTGCTGCGTGCCCGAGCTCGCCGGCGCCTTCACCCGCGCGGGCATCCCCTACGACACCGTCGCCGGGACCATCGACGCCGACGACCGCGCCTGGGGCAGGATCGCCGCGTGGGTGCGCGCCGCCGCCGTCGCGCGGGACCTGCGCCGCTCGCGGATCGGCTTCCTCGGCCACACGTATCCGGGGATGCTCGACATGTACTCGGACTTCACCGCCGTGCACGCGCAGATCGGCGCGCACGTGGAGGTCCTCGAGATCGACGACCTCGGCGCCCGCGTCGCCGCGGCGACCGACGAGGAGGTGACGGCCAAGGAGGCGGAGATCCGGGCGATGTTCGACTTCGCCGACCCGTCCGACGACCCGATCGCCGGGCCGATCGAGCCCGACGCGCTGCGGTGGTCCGCGCGCGTCGCCGCCGGCCTGGACCGCCTCGCCGAGGACTTCGCGCTCGACGGCCTGACGTACTACTACCGCGGCGTCGACGGCAACGAGGCCGAGCGGCTCGGCGGCGGCGTCATCGTCGGCAACTCGCTGCTGAC
This sequence comes from Solirubrobacteraceae bacterium, assembly GCA_034664705.1. Classification (GTDB taxonomy): domain Bacteria; phylum Actinomycetota; class Thermoleophilia; order Solirubrobacterales; family Solirubrobacteraceae; genus JAOPZW01. Next base: position 12,053 of record JAXDHC010000549.1, on the reverse strand, counting down.
CGCGCGGGGGATCCCGACCGCGGGGGAAGGCGACCTCAAGACGAACATCGCCCAGCTGATCCTCGACCGCCTCGGCGCCGGCGGGTCGTTCACCGAGTACTACGCGCTGGACTTCAGGGGGGACTTCATCCTCATGGGCCACGACGGCCCCGCGCACGTCGCCATCGCCCAGGAGCGCCCCACGCTGCGCGCGCTGCGCCTCTACCACGGCAAGCGCGGCGCCGGGCTGAGCGTCGAGCTCAGCGTCCGCCACGGGCCCGTCACGATCGTCGGCTGCACGCAGACCGCCGACGGCACGCTGAAGCTCATCGCCGCCGAGGGCGAGTCGCTCCCGGGCGAGACGTTCCGGATCGGCAACACGAACAGCCGCGTGCGCTTCGCGGCGGCGCCCGCCGACTTCTTCGAGCGATGGTGCGCCGAGGGGCCGACGCACCACGTCGCGCTCGGGATCGGCCATCGCGCCGGCGAGGTGCGCCGCGTCGCGTCGCTGCTCGGCCTGGCCTACGCCGAGGTCGGCTGATGGAGCGCGTCTGCTTCCTGCTGCGCGTGCGCCCGGACCGCCTCGACGAGTACCGCGAGCGCCACGCCGCCGTGTGGCCGGACATGCTCGAGGCCCTGAGCGCGACCGGCTGGCGCAACTACTCGCTGTTCCTGCGCGACGACGGGCTGCTCGTCGGCTACCTGGAGACCGAGGACTTCACGGCCGCGCTGCAGGGCATGGAGCAGACCGACGTCAATTCGCGCTGGCAGGCCGACATGGCGCCGTTCTTCGAGCTGCCCGGCGACGCCCGGCCCGACAACGGCCTCCAGCGTCTCGACGAGGTCTTCCACCTTGCCTGACGCGCGCGGCAACGCCTACGCCGCCGTCGACCTCGGCGCCGAGAGCGGCCGCGTCGTCGTCGGGCGCCTGCGCGACGGCCGCGTGCAGCTGGACGTCGCGCACCGCTTCCCCAACCGGCCCGTGCGGCTGCCCGACGGCCTGCGCTGGAACCTGCTGCACCTGTTCACCGAGGCGCTGGAGGGCCTGCGCGCCGCCGCGGCCCGCGAGCCGCTGCACGGCGTCGGCGTCGACTCGTGGGGCGTCGACTACGCGCTGCTCGACGAGCGCCGCCGCGTCCTCGGGCTGCCGTTCCACTACCGCGACCCGCGCACCGCCGGCATGGCGGACCGCGCCTTCGCGCGGATGCCGCGCGAGGAGCTCTACGCCGCCACGGGCATCCAGACGATGCCGATCAACACCGTCTTCCAGCTGCTCGCCGACGAGGGCTCGCCGGCGCTCGAGCACGCCGCGCACGTCGCGCTCGTGCCGGACCTCCTCGCGCACTGGCTCGGCGGCGAGCTGGCCAACGAGGCGACGGCCGCCTCGACGACCGGCCTGCTCGACGCCCGCACGGGCGCCTGGGCGCACGAGGCCATCGCGCGGCTGGGCCTGCCGGGGCGCATCTTCGGCGACGTCGTCGAGCCGGGGACCCTGCTGGGCGCGGTCGATCCGGCGCACGAGGCCGGCCCCGTGCCGCTCTATGCCGTCGCCGGCCACGACACCGCCTCGGCGTTCGTCGCCGCCCCGGTGCGCGACGAGCGTGCGGCGATCCTGTCCAGCGGCACGTGGTCGCTGCTCGGGCTCGAGCTCGACGCCCCGGTGCTCACCGACGCCGCACGCGAGGCGAACCTCACCAACGAGCGCGGCGTCGACGGGACCACGCGGCTGCTGAAGAACGTCATGGGCCTGTGGCTCGTGCAGGAGTGCCGGCGCGCGTGGGCCGAGGCCGGGGAGGAGCACTCCTACGAGCGCCTCCAGGCGCTGGCCGCCGACGCGGCGGGCGACGTAGCGCTGTTCGACCCCGACGACGACGGCTTCCTCGCGCCGGGCGGCATGCCGGACCGCGTCGCCGCCGCCTGCGAGGCGGTCGGCCAGGCCGCGCCGCGCGACCCGGGAGCCGTGGTGCGCAGCATCCTCGTCTCGCTCGCGTGCAAGTACCGCTGGACGCTCGAGCGCCTCGAGGTCGCCGCCGGCCGCGACGTCGCATGCATCCACGTGATCGGCGGCGGCGCGCGCAACGCGCTGCTGTGCCGGCTGACGGCCGACCTCACCGGTCGCGAGGTGCTGGCCGGGCCGGTCGAGGCGACGGCGCTCGGAAACGTGCTCGTGCAGGCGCGCGCCGCCGGCGAGCTGGCGTCGCTCGCCGAGCTTCGCGAGGTCGCCGCGGCCTCGGCCGAGCCCGTGGCCTACGAGCCGACCGCCGACCGCGACGGCGCCGAGGCGACCTACCGGCGCTTCCTCGACGTCACCGACCTGCGCGCGCCGGCCCCCGCGTGACCGCCCCGCCCGCCCGACCCAAGGAGACCCCGTGACCGATCCCTACGGTGCCCTCGCGGCGCAGCTCACGGACCGCGGCGTCGACGTCGACGGCGTCGACGCCGCGCTGAGCGCGCTGACCGTCGAGACCCCGTCGTGGGGATACGGCGACTCGGGCACGCGCTTCGCCACGTTCGCCCAGCCCGGGCGCCCGCGCGACGTGTTCGAGCGCGTCGACGACGCCGCCGAGGTGCACCGCCTGACGGGCACGGCGGGCTCGGTCGCCCTGCACTTCCCGTGGGACGCCGTCGAGGACCCCGTCGCGCTGCGCGCCCACATCGAGGCCCGCGGCCTGCGGGTGGGCGCGGTGAACGCGAACCTCTTCCAGGACCCCGACTACCGCCTCGGGTCGGTCGCCCATCCCGACGCCGCCGTGCGCGACAAGGCGGTCGAGCACCTGCTCGAGTGCGTCGCGATCGCCGCCGAGCTGGGGTCGACGGCGCAGTCGCTCTGGCTCGCCGACGGCACGAACTACCCTGGCCAGGACGACCTGCGGGGCCGCCGGGCGCGGCTGCTCCACTCGCTCGCGCGGGTCTACGACGCGCTGCCGCCGGACCAGGAGCTGCTCGTCGAGTACAAGCTCTTCGAGCCGGCGTTCTACGCGACCGACCTGGCCGACTGGGGCGCGGCGCTGCTGATCTGCCAGAAGCTCGGCGAGCGCGCCCGCGTGCTCGTCGACCTCGGCCACCACGCGCAGGGCACGAACGTGGAGCAGATCGTCGCGCTGCTCTCCGACGAGGGCCGCCTCGGCGGCTTTCACTTCAACAACCGCAAGTACGCCGACGACGACCTGATCGTCGGATCGGTGAACCCGTTCGAGCTCTTCCTGATCTTCGGCGAGCTCACGGCGACCGGCGCGCCGCTGCCGCGGCTGACGATCGACCAGGCGCACAACGTCGAGGCGAAGGTCGAGGCGATGGTGCTGAGCGTGGTCAACCTCCAGGAGGCCTACGCCAAGGCGCTCCTCGTCGACCGCGACGCGCTCGCGGCGGCCCAGCGGGCCGGCGACGTGCTCGGCGGCCACGAGGCGCTCCTCGACGCCTACCGCACCGACGTGCGCCCGCTGTGCGCCCGCGCGCGGGCCGTCGCCGGCGCCGCGGAGGACCCCGTCGCGGAACTGCGCGCCTCCGGCTACGCCGAGCGCACCGCGGCCGAGCGCGACCCCCAGACGACATTCACACCGCCGATGGCAGGGAGCTGACCAGATGAGCACGACCACCGCGTTGATCGATCACGCCGAGGACCTCTGGCCGGTGGGCGAGGCGGCCGGGGACGCGCTCGCCCAGCTCGTGCTGGCGTCGAACCTGCTCGGCGCCGACCGCGCCGTGTCGAACTTCGGCGGGGGCAACACGTCCGCGAAGGGGATCGCCGTCGACCACACCGGGCGCGAGGTGCCGGTCCTCTGGGTCAAGGGCTCGGGCAGCGACCTGGCGACCATGGGCCCCGAGCACTTCACCGGGCTGCGCCTCGAGGAGATCGTGCCGCTCATCGATCGCGACGAGATGAGCGACGAGGAGATGGTCGCCTACCTCTCGCGCTGCCAGCTCGACCCGGCGATGCCGCGCTGCTCGATCGAGACGCTGCTCCACGCCTTCGTCCCGGCGCCGCACGTGCACCACACGCACCCCGACGGCATCAACGTCCTGGCCGGGACGGCCGACGGCGAGCGTCTGGTGGCCGAGTGCTTCGGCGAGGAGGCGGCGTGGATCCCCTACATCCGCCCGGGCTTCACGCTGTCGAAGCAGGTCGGCGAGGCGGTTCGCGCCAACCCGGGCCTCAGGCTCGTCGTCCTCGCCAAGCACGGGCTGGTCGTCTGGGGCGACACCGCCGAGGAGGCCTACCACCGCACGCTGGACGTCATCAACCAGGCCGTCGCCTTCGTCAACGAGCGCACGGCCGGCACCTCGCGGTTCGGCGGGCCGTCGCCCGCGGCGGAGGGCGTCACGGGGGAGCGCCGCGCCGAGCTGCTGCTCGAGCTGCTGCCCGCGCTGCGCGGCGCGGTCTCCAGCGAGCGCCCGAAGGTGCTGTGCGCCGACACGTCGCCGCGCACCGTCGAGTTCGTCTCGTCCCAGGAGGCGCCGATGCTCGTGGAGGTCGGCGCGCCGTGCCCGGACCACCTCGTGCACACCAAGCGCGTGCCGATGTGGATCCCGTTCGATCCCGCGGTCGACGCCGCGGCCGACCTCGTGCAGCGCATCCGCGAGTGCGCGCCCGCCTACCGTGAGGCGTACCGCGCCTACCTGGAGACCTACGGGGACGAGACGACGGTGCCCGCCGATCCCGACCCGCGCGTCGTGCTCATCCAGCACGTCGGCCTCGTCTCCGTCGGGACGACCACGAAGGCGGCCGCCCTGTCGCGGGACCTCTACCACCGCGCGATCGAGGTGATGGCCGGGGCGCAGGCGCTCGGCGAGTTCGTCTCGCTGACGGCCGAGGAGAGCTTCGCGATCGAGTACTGGCCGCTCGAGCTCTACAAGCTCGCGCTGGCGCCGCCGCCCGGCGAGCTGCAGGGCGCCGTCGCCTTCGTCACCGGCGCCGCGGGCGGGATCGGCGGCGAGGTCGTCGCCGCGCTCGCCGGGCTCGGCGCGTGCGTCGTCGGCTTCGACCTCGACGCCGCCGGCGCGGAGGCCGCGATGGCCCCGTTCGGAGACCGCGGGATCGCCGTCGCCGGGGACGTGACCAGCGAGGAGGCCGTCCACGGCGCGTTCGCCGCCGCCATCGAGCGCTTCGGCGGCGTGGACATCGTCGTCTCCAACGCCGGCGTCGCGTCGAGCGCGCCGATCGAGGAGACCACGCTCGCCGAGTGGGAGCGCAACCACGCGATCCTCGGCACCGGCTACTTCCTCGTGGCCCGCGACGCATTCCGCGTGCTGCGCGCCCAGGGACGCGGCGGCTCGATCGTGTTCGTCGCGTCGAAGAACGCGATCGTCGCCGGACCCAACGCGGCGGCGTACTCGTCCGCCAAGGCCGCCGAGCTGCACCTCGCGCGGTGCCTGGCGTCCGAGGGCGGCTCGGCAGGGATCCGGGTGAACACCGTGAATCCCGACGCGGTGCTGCAGGGATCGCGGATCTGGGGGTCGGGCTGGCGCGAGGAGCGCGCCGCGGCCTACGGCATCGACCCCGACGAGCTCGAGGAGCACTACCGGCGCCGGACGGTGCTGGGCGTCAACGTGCTGCCCGACGACATCGCCCAGGCGGTCGTGCACTTCGCCTCGCCGGCGCGATCGGGCAAGAGCACGGGGAACCTCCTCAACGTGGACGGCGGCGTCGCGGCCGCGTACGCTCGCTAGATGGCGGTCGCGCCCTCCCCAGGCGAAGCGGCGCGCGGGACGCGGGTGGCGCTGTTCATCACCTGCTTCAACGACACGCTGTTCCCCGGCGTCGGGCAGGCGACGGTCGAGGTGCTCGAGCGCCTCGGCTGCACGGTCGATTTCCCCGAGGCGCAGACGTGCTGCGGGCAGATGCACGCCAACTCCGGCTACCAGCTGGAGGCGCTGCCGCTCGCGCGGCGCTTCGTGCGCGTGTTCGCCGACGCCGAGGCGATCGTGTGCCCGTCGGCGTCGTGCGCGGGGATGGTGCGCGAGGCCTACCCGCGCCTGGCGGGGCTGGCGAACGACGACGGCCTCGCCCGCGAGGCCGCCGCGCTGATCCCGCGCGTGTACGAGCTCACCGAGTACCTCGTGGACGTGCTCGGCGTCGAGGACGTCGGCGCGTCGTTCCCGCACCGGGTGACCTACCACCCGACCTGCCACTCGCTGCGCGGCCTGCACGTCGGCGACCGGCCGCTGCGCCTGCTTCGCGCCGTCCACGGCATCGAGCTCGTCGAGCTGCCCGAGGCGGAGGAGTGCTGCGGGTTCGGCGGGACGTTCGCCGTCAAGAACGCCGACGTGTCGATGGCGATGCTGTCGGACAAGCTCCGTCACGTGCTCGACACGCGCGCGGAGATCTGCACGGCCGCCGACGCGTCCTGCCTCATGCACATGGGCGGGGCGTTGCGGCGCATGCGCTCGGGCACGCGGACGCTGCACCTCGCCGAGATCCTGGCGGCCCAGGAATGAGCCGCCCGGGCTTCCCCGAGGCGGCGCGCGAGGCCCTGTCCGACAGCCAGCTGCGCCGCAACCTCGGCAAGGCGACGACGACGATCCGGGCCAAGCGCCACGAGGTGGTCTCCGAGGTCGACGACTGGCAGGCGCTGCGCGACGCCGGCGCGGCGATCAAGCGCCGGGCGATGGCCACGCTCCCCGAGCAGCTCGAGCGCCTCGAGGCGTCCGTCACCGCCGCCGGCGGCATCGTGCACTGGGCGACCGACGGCGCGCAGGCCAACGCGATCGTCGCGGACATCGCGCGCCGGCACGAGACCCGCGAGGTCATCAAGGTCAAGTCGCTGGCCACGGACGAGATCGACCTCAACGAGGCGCTCGAGCGCGAGGGCATCCACGCGATCGAGACCGATCTCGCCGAGCTCATCAACCAGCTCGCCGGCGACTGGTCCTCGCACATCCTCGTCCCGGCGATCCACCGCAACCGCGCGGAGATCCGGCGGCTCTTCGAGGCGACCATCGCCCGCGGGCGCACGCTCGACGACTCGCCCGAGGCGCTCACCGAGGCCGCGCGCCTGCACCTGCGCGAGAAGTTCCTCACCGTCCCGGTGGCGATCAGCGGCGCGAACGTCGCCGCCGCCGACACGGGCACGATCGCCGTGTTCGAGTCCGAGGGCAACGGCCGGATGTGCCTGACGATGCCGCGCGTCCTCGTGACCGTGATGGGCATCGAGAAGGTGATCCCGGAGTTCCGCGACCTCGAGGTGTTCTCCCAGCTCCTGCCGCGGTCCTCGACGGGCGAGCGCATGAACCCCTACACGTCGATGTGGACCGGCGTCCGGGCCGGCGATGGGCCGCAGGAGTTCCACCTGATCCTCATGGACAACGGGCGCACCCGCGTGCTGGCCGACGAGGTCGGCCGCGACGCGCTGCACTGCATCCGCTGCTCGGCATGCCTGAACGTCTGCCCGGTCTACTCGCGCACCGGCGGCCACGCGTACGGATCGATCTATCCCGGACCGATCGGGGCGATCCTGACGCCGCAGCTGGAGGGCCTGGAGAACGCGCCGACCCTGCCGTGGGCGTCGTCGCTGTGCGGCGCCTGCTACGAGGCGTGCCCGGTCAAGATCGACATCCCGAAGATCCTCGTGCACCTGCGCGGGCGGGTCGTGCGCGAGGTCAAGGACGGCGCCGGCGCCGAGAAGGCGGCCATGGACGTCGTCGCCCGCGTGTTCGGCTCGCGGCGCAGCTACGAGCGCGCCCAGCGCCTGGCGCGCGTGGGCCGCGGGCCGCTGAACAAGCTCGGGCGCTCGGCGCCCGGGCTGCGCGCGTGGACCGAGATGCGCGAGCTGCCCGAGGTGCCCGACCACAGCTTCCGCGACTGGTGGCGGGCGCGCGACCGCCGGGGCGGCGGCGACGGGGCGGGAGCGTCGTGAGCGACGCGCGCACCGAGGTCCTGCGCCGGATCCGCACGGCGCTCGGCCCGGCGCCGGCGGCGCCCGAGGTGGTCCGCGGCTACCACCCCGCCGGCGCGGACCATGGCTTCGACGCGGTCGAGCGCTTCTGCGAGCGCGTGGCCGACTACGACGCGACCGTGCGCCGCGTCGGCGAGGACGAGCTCGCCGAGGCGCTGGCCGCCGTCTGCCGCGAGCGCGGCGCCGTGCGCCTGGCGGTTGCCGACGTGCCGTGGCAGCCGCCGGGCGTCGAGCTCGTGGGCGACGACCCGCCGCTCGGGCCGCGCGACCTCGACGGGCTCGACGGCGTGCTCAGCGGCTGCGCGCTGGCGATCGCGGAGACCGGCACGATCGTGCTCGACGGCGCCGGCCCCTCGGGCCGCCGGGCGCTCACGCTCGTCCCCGACCTGCACCTGTGCGTCGTGCGCGCCGACCAGGTCGTCCCCGCGGTGCCCGACGCGATCGCCGCGCTCGAGTCCGCGGCCCGCGAGCGCCGGCCGATCACGTTCGTGTCCGGGCCGTCGGCGACGGCCGACATCGAGCTCAACCGCGTGCAGGGCGTCCACGGCCCGCGCACGCTCGATGTGTTCGTCGTCGGCGGCTGAGCGCGCCGGGCGGCGGGTAGGGACCGGCCCGTGGACTTCGGCGTCGCCATCTTCGTCACCGACGAGACGACCGCTCCCGGCGACCTCGGGCGCCTCGTCGAGGACCGCGGCTTCCAGGCGCTGTTCGTCCCCGAGCACACGCACATGCCGCGCCACAGCGTGCGCGACGTCGGCCGGCACTACCACCGCTCGCTGGACCCGTTCGTGACCCTGACCGCCGCCGCGGCGGCGACGTCGGCGCTGCGGCTCGGCTTCGGGATCATGCTCCTCACCCAGCGCGACCCGATCACGACGGCCAAGGCGATCGCGAGCCTCGACGTCGTCTCCGCCGGCCGGGTCGAGGTGGGCGTGGGCGCCGGCTGGAACGTGCCGGAGATCGAGAACCACGGCACGCCGTTCGGGCAGCGCTTCGGCGTCCTGCGCGAGCGCGTCGAGGCGATGAAGGCCATCTGGACCCAGGACGAGGCCGCCTACCACGGCCGCCACGTGAACTTCGACGCGATCGGGTCGTGGCCCAAGCCGGTGCAGCGGCCGCACCCGCCGATCTGGGTCGGCGGCACCGGCGAGCGCGTCGTCGACCGCGTCCTGCGCTACGGCGACGGCTGGTTCCCCAACTCCCGCGACCGCCTCGCCGAGCGGATCGCCCAGCTGCGTCGCCGCGGCGAGGAGGCCGGCCGCGGCCACGTCCCCGTGACGTTCTTCGGCGCCCCGTCCGACCCGGAGGTCGTCGAGGAGCTCCAGGGCGCCGGCGTCGACCGCGTCCTGTTCATGCTCCCGTCCGCGTCGCCGCCCGAGATCGAGCGCGCGGCGGACGCCGCCGCCGCGGTCGCGGCGCGATACCGCTAGGGCGCGCCGGGCCGGGCCGGCCACCGTGGCGCCGATGGATGCCGCCGCCGCCCGCGCCCGCTTCGCCGCCGCCCGCGTCGCGCGCCTCGCGACCGTCGGCGCCGACGGCCGCCCGCATCTCGTGCCGATGGTGTTCGCCGTGGACGGCGACACGATCTACGGCGCCGTCGACGACAAGCCGAAGGGCACGAGGCGCCTGCGCCGCCTGGCGAACATCGCCGCGAACCCGCACGTCGCCCTCCTCGCCGACCACTACGACGACGCCGACTGGACGGCGCTGTGGTGGGTGCGCGCGGACGGCACCGCCGGGCTGGTGGAGGCGGAGGCCCCGCGGGCGGCGCGGGCCCGGGAGCTCCTGGTCGCCCGCTACCCGCAGTACCGCGACGCGCCCCCGGCGGGGACCGTGATCGCCGTGACGGTCACGCGCTGGTCCGGCTGGGCCGCGGCCGGGTGAGCGTTCCACGGTCGATCGTCGAGGGCGTACAGTCGGAGGGGTGGAGAGCCAGATGCCCGACGGCAGTTCCTACCTCGACGAGCGCCGCCGGTCCGGCGATCCGACCTTCATGGAGGCGCGCCGCGCGCCCGGCCCGGTGGGGACCGCGGCCGGCGACGGCGGCGCCCAGCCCGTCGCGCCGCGGGCGGGCGAGACGCTCGCGCACGCCGCGAGCGCGATCGAGCCGCCCTCCGTCCCCGACGGGACGTTCGTCAAGGTGGCCGAGGGGGCGCACCCGCTGCCCCGCGCGTGCGAGGTCGCCGTGTACTTCCAGGACTACCACCGGTCCAGCTCCAAGCTGGGCCGTTTCGGCAAGATCGTCGGGATCGACGCCGAGGGTGGCGAGTACCTCGTGATGCTCGACAACTTCGAGTGCCTCGCCGTGCCGATGCGCCGCGTCGAGTGGCGCAAGGTCGCCACGTGAGGCCCTAACCGCCCGGGAACGCCGCAGCGCCCGCCGGATGGCAGGCGCCGGGGCGCTCTCTCACTGCGGGGATGGGGGCGATCAGGCCGGGGCGGGCACCACCTCCGGCTCGTGCTCGAACTTCGGCAGCCAGCTCAGCGGCTTGGGCAGGTACCAGTTGCGGTGGCCGAGGAGCTTCATGGTGGCCGGGAGCAGGACGGCGCGCACCAGGGTCGCGTCGATGAGGATGGCCGCGGCCAGGCCGACGCCCAGCTGCTTCATCGACTGGTCGGTGGAGAGGGCGAACGCTCCGAAGACGGCGACCATGACGGCGGCTGCGCTGGTCACGACGCCCGCGGTGCTCTTGATCCCGTGGCTCACCGCGTCCTCCGTGCTCATCCCGCGGTCGACCGCCTCGCGCACCCGGCTGAGGATGAACACGTGGTAGTCCATCGACAGGCCGAAGAGGATCACGAAGAGGAACAGCGGGAGCCATGACGTGATGCCGCCGACCGACTGGAAGTCGAGCAGCTTCTCGCCGTGCCCGTCCTGGAAGACGAGGGTCAGGACGCCGTAGGCCGCGCCGACCGACAGCAGGTTGAGGATGATCGCCTTGATCGGCACGACGATCGAGCGGAACGTCACCAGCAGGAGCAGGAACGCCAGGCCGAGGACGAAGGCGAACACGATCGGCAGGTGGGACTTCATGACGTCCAGGAAGTCCTTCGAGCCGGCCGTGAGGCCGTTGACGGCCACCTCGGCGTTCGGCAGGCGCCCGACCGTGGCCGGGACGATGTCCTCACGCAGCACCTGCAGCGACTTGTCCGACGCGGCGTCGGTGCCGCTGCCCTTGACCGACAGGGCGACGACGGCGACGGTCTTGTCGGGGCTGACTTCGACGTTGGACGGCTCGGAGAGCTGGCCCGTGGCGATCGCCTTGTCGTGGAGCGCCTTGATGGCGGTCCGGACCTGGGGCGTCGTGACGTCCTTGGCCTTGATGACCGTCGTCGCCGGGACGGCGCCGCCGGGGAACGCGGCCTCGATGCGGTCGTAGGTCTGCATGATCGGGAGGCTGCGGGAGTAGCCGTCGACGCCCGGGTCCTTGAACTGCATCCCGAGGGCGGGGATCGTCAGGCCGACGAGGATGCCGCCGGCGATGACGGCCGAGACCAGCGGGCGCTTCAGGACGCGGTCCAGGATGGCGCCCCACATGCGCGACTCGCCGCGGGTGGCGTGGCGCCGCTTGCCGATGTAGGGCACGCGGCCCTTCTCCGTCCAGCCCTTGCGGCTGAGGAAGGACAGCATCGCCGGGAGCACGGTGACCGATCCGAGCATGGCGACGGCGACGACGAGGATGGTGCCGACGCCGAACGAGGCGAAGATCGGGTTTCCGGCGAGGAACATGCCGGCCATGGCCGTCATGACGGTCACGCCGGAGATCAGGACGGCACGCCCCGAGGTGGCGGCGGCGATGTCGAGGGCGGCCTCGGGCGAGCGGCCCCGATCACGCTCCTCCATCTCACGGCGCAGGTAGAACATCGCGTAGTCGACGCCGACGGCGAGGCCGATCAGCATCACGACCTGCGCGACGGCCGGCGACAGCGCGGTGAGCTGGCTGACCGGGCCGAGCAGCCCGAGCGTGCCGAGGACGGCGGTCGCGCCGAGCAGGAGCGGGAAGCCGGCGGCGATGAGCGCGCCGAACGCGACCAGCAGGATGATCAGCGTCGCCGGGTAGGAGAACATCTCCGACGCCTTCTTGTTCTTCTCGTCGGCCTTCGCGAGCGCCTTGGCCGACGACGCGCCGCCGAACTCCTCGACGCGCACGTCGCGATGGGTCCGCTGGACCGCGGCGACGG
>JAXDHC010000548.1:0-9937 GCA_034664705.1 Solirubrobacteraceae bacterium | reverse complement strand
TGCGCCTCGCCACGGCCGGCGACGCCGCCCCGGTCGACGAGCTGCTCGCGCGCGTCGCCGCGGCGACCATCGCGCTCGTCGGCGGCGCGCCCGCCGACGCGGTGCGCTTCTGCGACGCCCCGAGCTGCGGGCAGTTCTTCGCGCCCCAGCGCCCCAACCAGCGCTGGTGCGGCCCGGCGTGCGGGACGCGCGCCCGCGTGGCGCGCCACGCGGCGCACCGCCGCCAGGCCTGAGCGGCGGCGACCTACGCGCTCTTCCGCGCCCGGCTCGGCGCCACGCGGCGCGCCTCGCCGGCCTGCTCGGCGGAGAAGTAGGACGGGCTCGATATCCGCACCTCCCGGCCGGCCGCCTCGACGGTCGTGTACTCCTTCGCGGCCATGGCGCTGTCCAGCATGATCGACCGGCCGGTCCTCGTCGCCCCCGCGGCGTTCGGCGCCGACCTGCGTGCTTCGCAGGTGGCGGCCGCGATCGGGCGCGGCCTCGAGGCGGCGGGCCTGCGCCCGCCGGACCTGTGCCCGCTCTCCGGCGGGGGCGACGGCACGATCGAGGTGCTCCTCCCCGCGCTCGGCGGCGAGACGGCCGACGGCTTCGCGCTGATCGAGGCCGGCGCGACGGCGCTCGTCGAGCCCGCCCGCGAGCCGGCGGGGACCGCGGCCCGGCTGCGCGCCGCCGCGGCCGCCGGCCCGGCGGTGGTCGTCCTCGCCGCCGCCGACGCGGGCCCCCCGCATGCGGCGCAGGCCCTCACGCAGGCGGGCCCGCTGGGCGGCCCCCGGGTCGTCGTGCTCACCGGCCCGGGATCCCGCGACGACCGGCCGGCGCTCGGCGCGGGCGTGCTCGCCGAGCCCGGCGCCCGCTTCGTGCTCGAGGCGCTCGGCGTCGGCGCGCGGCTGCGCGCCGCGCGCGCGGTCGTCGTCGGCACGGGCCGACTCGACGAGCGCGCGCTCGAGGGCGCCGTCGAGGGCGAGCTGGCCGTCGACGCGCGTCAGGCCGGCGTGCCGTGCCACGCCGTCGTCGGCGAGCGTGCGCTTGATCTGTTCGCGACGCGCATCCTCGACATCCAGCGGATCGTCGAGGCGCCCACGCTCGCGGCCGTCGAGGCCGCGGGCGCCGCGCTCGCCGAGGTGCTCTGAGCGGCGCGCGCGTCAGGCGCCGCCGGCGCGCACCGACCACACGCCGTGGCGCGGGGGATCGCCGAGCATCGCCGAGGCGGCCTCGGCGGACAGCGGCCTGGCGTAGTGGTAGCCCTGGCCCATCTCGCAGCCGAGCGCGCGCAGGACGGTCGCCTGCTCGTCGCGCTCGATGCCCTCGGCGACGACCTGGAGGCCGAGGTTCGCGCCGAGGTCGAGGATCGTGCAGGCGAGCGCCGTGTCCACGTCGTCGGTGGCGATCGTGTCGATGAACGGCTTGGCCATCTTGAGGATGTCGACGGGGAAGCGACGCAGGTAGCGCAGCGACGAGTAGCCGGTGCCGAAGTCGTCGACGGCGAGGCGCACGCCGAGCGCCTTGAGGTCGGCGAGGCGATCGAGCGTCGTCTCGGTGTCGCGCATGAGCACGGTCTCGGTGATCTCGAGCACCAGGCAGCGGGCCGGCAGGCCGCTCGAACGCAGCGCCGCCGCGACGTCGGACGGCAGGCGCGGGTCGGCGAGCTCGCGCCCCGAGAGGTTCACCGTGATCGTGTCGAGGCCGGCGTCCGGATGCCGCCGGCGCCACTGCGCCGCCTGCGCGCAGGCGCTGCGCAGGACGTGGCGGCCGATGTCGCGCACGAGGCCGGTCTCCTCGGCCACCGGCACGAAGACGCCCGGCGCCATGCGGCCGCGCTGGGGATGCGCCCAGCGGACGAGCGCCTCGAAGCCGACGAGCCGCTGCTCGCCGAGCTCGACGATCGGCTGGTAGTCGACCTCCAGCTCGCCGTTCTCGACGGCGCGGGCGAGGTCGGCCTCCAGGGCGAGCCGGTCGACCGCCGCGTCGCCCATCGCCGGCTCGTAGACGGCGACGCCACCGGCGCCCTCGCCCTTGGCGCGGTACATCGCCAGGTCGGCCCAGCGCAGGAGCTCGCCGGCGTCGGCGATCCCGACCGCGACGCCCACGCTGACGCCCGGGCGCAGCTCGTGCCCGCCGACCTCCAGCGGCTGGCGGAGGGCCTCGACGATGCGCTGCGCGACGAGGTGCGGCCGGCCTGGGTGGTCGAGGTCCTCCAGGAGCACGGCGAACTCGTCGCCCCCGAGGCGCGCGGCGGTGTCCGACGCCCGCACGCACTGGCGCAGGCGCTCGCCGATCGCGACGAGCAGCTCGTCGCCGCCGGCGTGGCCGACGCTGTCGTTGACGGTCTTGAAGCGGTCGAGGTCGCAGAAGAGGACGGCGACGGGGCGCCCGAAGCGCCGCCCGCGGACGGCGGCGTGCTTGAGGCGGTCGCGGAAGAGCGCGCCGTTCGGCAGGCCGGTGAGCCTGTCGTGCATCGCCTGATGGGCGACGGCCGCGACGGTCTTGGCGTCGCTGACGGCCAGGCTCGCGTGCTCGGCGAGCGAGCAGAGGATGTCGCGCTCGGTCTCGCCGTAGCGGCGTCCCGGGCGGTGGGTGGAGACGATGAGGCTGCCGATGGGCCGCCCGTGCTCGTGGACCGGTGCGGCCATGGCCGCGGTGACGCCCATCGAGCGGAAGCGCGGCATGGCGTCGGCCGAGTCGGAGTAGTCCTCGATCACGACGAGCCGGCCCTCGGCGTAGGCGCGGCCGGCGACGCCCTCGCCGGCACGGCGGGAGCCGAGGGACTCCCGGTAGGCCGGGCTCAGGCCGCGCGAGGCGACGACGCGCAGCGTGCCCGGATCGTCCTCGTCGGCGAGCAGCAGCGCCGGCATCTCGTCGCCGAACAGGTCCTCGGCGGCGGCGACGACCGCGTCGAGCACCTCGGGCAGCGGAGCTCGGTGCGAGATCGAGCGCTGGATCCCGGAGAGGTCCTCGAAGAGGCGCTGCCGGCGCTGGAGGTCGCCGGCGCGCTCCTCGGCCGCGGCCCGCGCGGTGCGCGCGGCGGCCAGATCGCCGGCCATCTGGGCCGTGCCGTCGAGGACGGCGGCGATCGCGCGCAGGAGCGCGGTGTGGGCGTCGGTCAGCCGCTCCCGGCGGACCACGATGAGGTGGCCGTCGGCGAGGGGCGCGGCCACCGTGATGGCGTCGGCGGCGCCGGGCAGGTCGACGACGGCCTCGCCGGCGGCCGCGAGGCTCGCGAGCCGCTCGGCGGAGGGGACGGCGTCGCCCCAGCCCGTGGCGGCGGGCACGGCGTCACCGCGCAGCACGGCCCCGGCGTCGGCGTCGAGCGCGTCGACGGCGCACGCGAGCCCCGCCCGCAGCGCGCCGGCCTCGTCGCCGGCTGAGGCGACGGCCGCGACGAGCCGACGCAGGGTCTCGGCTTCGCCGAGAGCGCGCAGGGTCGTCGGAAGGCTCCGCATGGGCCTCCCATCGGCGCGATGGACCGGGAAGCCGAGCGATCGCCGAGCGGGGTGGACGGCTGGGCAGGTGGCCCGGGCGGCGGTTCAGCGGGCCCCGGCGGCCAGACCGAGGACCGCGTCGGCATGCCGCCGCGCCGCGGCGGGCGGAAGCCGCCCCGCCGGGAGCTCCACCACGAGCGAGCTGCCGGCTCGCACGCGGGCGTTCTGCCAGCGCGACAGGCTGCCCGGCCGCGGGGTGAGCGGGCGCGCGGGCAGGCCGCTCAGGCGCGCGTAGGCGCGGGTGAGCGCGTCGTCGCCGGCCTCGGGGCGGTCGACGAGCGCGAGCGGCTGGTGATACCAGATCGTGACGGCGGGGCGCTCGCGCAGGATCAGCGCGCGGATGGCGCGGCTCTCGGGCTCGGAGAACGCGCGCGGCCCGGCGTAGAACGGCGTCCCGCGCGGCCCGAGGAACCGCCGCCCCTGCGGGGAGTTGCGGTTCAGGTCGACGCCGTGGGCGTTGCCGCGCGTGCGGCGCTGGAAGCCGTCGGGGTTCAGGTTGCGCACGAGGAGCAGCTCGGCGCCCGGTGGCGCCGCGGCGCCGTCGCGCAGGAGGCCGACGACGGCCCGGCCGGCGCACTCGTCGCCGTGGATGCAGCCCACCACGAGCACCTTGCGCGGCGCGCCCGGGTCGCCGACGCGGACCAGGCCGATCGGCCGGCCCTCGACGGAGCGCGCGAGGCGCTCCGTGCGCGGTGCGGGCGGGGCCGGCGTCTGGACGGCCGGGGCGGGCGCGGCCAGCGCCGCGACCAGGGCCGCGGGCGCCAGCAGCGCACGTCTCATCGCCGTTCGGCGAGGGTCGTGACGACCGCCTCGTACACGCCGGCCCCGTACCCCTCCTCCGCAACGCGGACCCGGCCCCCGACGGCGGCGATCGCCTCCACGATGCCCGGATCGCGCTCGACGGCGTTGGCGACGAGCCAGGTCGCACCGACGTGCGGCGCGACGGAGAGGTCCTCGCGCGAGTCGCCGACCGCGATGCAGTCCTCGGCGGCGAGCCCGCGGGCGCGCATGTGGGCGACGACGCCGCGCGCCTTCGACGCCCCGGCCGGCAGCAGGTGGTAGACCCGCGGCTCGGGCAGGTCGGGCATCGAGCGGATCGCGCCGCCGATGTCGCCGTTGTCGACCAGCCGGAGGCGGTCGTGGCCGTGGGCGGCGAGCAGCTCGTCGGCTTCGAGGGCGTCGACCCGGCCGCGGAACAGGTGGGAGACCTCCCGCCCGACGTGCCAGGGGTCGTGGTACTCCAGGCGCCCCGCGTAGCGCTCGAGCAGGAGCCCGGGCGCGCCCGAGGCGGTGATCTGCTCGAAGATCGAATGGTCCTCGGCCGGCCGGAGGTCGTCGGTCAGCCACTGCTCCTCGCCGTCGAGGACGAGGCACGAGCCGACCTCGAAGATGTAGGAGCTCTGGCCGAAGAGCCGCGCCGGGATGGCGACGCTCTCCTTGCGCCGGCCCGACATCAGCACGACCTCGACGCCGGCGCGCAGGCACGCCTCGATGGCGCGGACGCCGAGCAGCGAGACGGCGCCCTCGCCGTCGTGCATGAGCGAGCCTCGCCGGCCCAGCAGCGTGGCGTCGAGGTCGAGGTACAGGCAGCGCACGGCCCGGCATCATGTCGCGGACGCGCGGATCACGGCGAACCGCCTCGTGCCGAGCAGCCGCCCGTACCGCCGCTGGGCGCGGCGCCCGTAGCCGGGCCACACGAACCAGCGGTAGACCGCGGGGTCGAGGCGGTGCCGGTGCCCGCCGTAGCGCCAGGCGCGGTGCAGCCGCAGGCGCGGGTTGGCCGGCCAGATGCTGAGCACCTTGCGCGCGCCCCGGAACAGCTGCACGTTGTAGTACTGCGCGCCGCGGACCGGCTTCCACTCGAGCAGCGGGGGAGCGGACACCCGCTGGCCGGGCCGCGGCCCCCGCAGCCGCGAGGCGCCCCGGGCGCCTACGGTCGCCGTGGTCGCGTTGCCGGCCGCGTCGGTCGCCGTGACGGTGTACGAGTACGGGACGCGGTTGGAGAGCCCGACGTCCTCGAAGCGACCGCCGAGGCCCTGGAAGACGGTGGTGGCCGCCGCGCCCCGCGCGCCGGGCGTGCGGGTCACGGTCACCCCGACCACGTCGGGCGCCGCCTGCCACTGCAGCGTCGCGACGGTGTCCCCGCCCGCCGCAGTCACGGCCGACAGCCCCGGCGCCGTGGCGTCGTAGCTCAGGGCGAACGGGACCTCGGGGCTGACGTTGCCCGCGTTGTCGCGGCAGGAGCCGGACGGCGAGGCGGGTCCGTCCGGGCCGGCGTACGTGAGGGCCGTGCAGGCGGCGATGCCGGACGTCGAATCGGTCCCCGACCAGGCGATGCCGACCGGGCTGCGGTACCAGCCGCCCGCGTCGGGCGGGCGCGCAGGCGCGACCGCGGTCACCTGGGGCGGCACCTGGTCGATGCGGATGGCCCGGGTGCGCGTGGTCGTCGTGCCGTCGGTGTTCACCGCCGAGCACGTCAGCGCCACGCCCGTGGTGTCGCTCGAGAGCCGGATCGCCGGCTCGCACCCCGTGCTCGAGACCGGGGGCAGGCCGCTGAAGTCGACGCTCCAGGACACCGTGACGGCGCTGCGGAACCAGTCGCCGTCTCCGGCGGTGCCGGTCACGGAGTAGGTGATCGCCGGCGGCGCCGCGCCGGCGATGGCCGGCCCGGGAAGCGACGCGCCGAGGGCCAGCACGGCCGCGATCGCGACGCGCCGGCGCACGCTCACCGTCCGCTCAAGCGCCCGCGCCGGGCGGAGCCGGCGACCATCAGCAGGCCGAGGCTGGCGAGGGACAGGGCGAGCAGGGCCCCGCCGGCGAGGGCGAGGCGGCGCGCGCGGGCGGCGTCGCCGGAGGGCGCCGCCGCGGTGACCGGGAGGGTCCGCCCGGCGGACGCGACGGCCGTCCTCGGCGCGTGGCGCGCGGGCTGCGCGCTCGTGCGGCTACGAGCAGCGCGACGGGGGCGCGTTCCGCGCCCGGCGGCGTTCGGCGACGGCCGGCGCCTGTTCGCTCGCGCGACCGACCTCGTCGCGGGCGCGCTCGCCGGCCTGCGCCGGGTCGACGGCCGCGGCGATACGGCCGGTGCGGCAGGGGCCGCGTGTGCGACGGGTGCCGCGGGCACGGCGCGCGCCGGCACGGGGACCGCGGGCCTGGTCCGCGGGCGCAGCCCGACGGGGGCACCGGACGCGGGCGCCGGGCCGGATCGTCCGTGCACCGACGTGACGGGCTTGGCCGGGGACCGAGCCGGCACGGGAGCCGGGTCGGGCTCGGGGATCGGCGCGCCGGTCTCCGAGACGACGGGCGTGTCCGGTCCGATCGGCACCGGGGCCGGGTCCTGGGCGGCGGCCGGCGCCGACAGCACCGCGAAGATCATGCACGTGGCGATCGCCGCCACGGCGGCGTCGTCCCGCAGCCACCGGGCGGTGGCACCGCCCCACGTTCGAACCCCATGTCGGAGCCCCCGCTCCGCGCCCTGCGCCCTCATGTGCACCCCCCACGGATGACTGGGCCGATCGACCGTACCGAGCCGCCGCGAGGAGAGCAAACGCCTCGTGCGGCGAGCGACACCTCAGGGCGGGCCGCCCGCCGGCCGGCGCTCCGGCCGGCCGGCTGGACGGCATGCCGCCCGGGGCCGGTGCGCAGGGCACCGGCCGCGAGCGCCTAGACCTGGAAGGCGAGCTGCCCGGTCCAGTTGGCGTTGAGTCCTGCGGCGAGCGCCGCGGAGTCGTTGGCCTGCTCGACCGAGCCATCACCCCCCTTCATCGGCTCGTGGCCGACGGGCGCGGGTCGCTCACCGCTCGGGTGATCGAGCGCAGCATCGCCCTTCGAGTCGGCCGGGGCCTCGCCGAGCGGAGCCTCGCCCTTGGAGTCGGCCGGGGCCTTCCCCTCGGGCGCCTTGCCCTCCGGCTTGGATGCGCAGCCGCAGGCGTTCTCGCCGCCTGTGCTGACCGGCGTGTTGACGTTCGCCGGCCACAGCTGGAACGACGACGCGTCCGCGTCGGCGTCCTGGTGGTTGAACGCGGCCTGGCCGATCGCCTGGATGGCGAGCGGGCCGGAACCACCGCCCATGTCCTGCCGGGCGACCTGCTTCGTGGCGTTCAGGTTCAGGGCGAGCGCTCCCGCGACGGAGCTGTTGCTCTGGCTGACGTCACCACCGCCGCCGCCGCCGCTCAGGACGCCGACCGGCGCGTTGACGTTCGTCGCGCCGACCTGCAGCGACGTGGCGTCCGCATCCGCGTTCTGGTCGCTCTTCGCGAGCTGCCCGATCGCCTGGATGCCGACCGTCCCCGGTCCGGAAGCGCCCTGCGCCTGCTGGGCGAACTGACCGGTGGCGTTCTTGTTCGCCGCGATCGCGCCGGCGAACGAGTCGTTGCTCTGGCTGACGTCGCCGTCGCCGCCCGCGCTCTTCACGCGGACGGGCGCGTTGACGTTCTTCGCGCCGACCTGCTTCGACGTGGCGTCGGCATCGGCGCTCTGGCGGTTGTCCGCCTTCTGCCCGATGGCCTGGATCGCCGCGCTCGGCTTGGACGCGCACCCGCAGCCCTCGCCGTCCTGCTGGACGGGCTTCTGCTCGCAGCACGCGCCCTTGTCCTCCTGGACGGGCTTCTGCTGCTCACAGCACGCGTTGTCCTCATGGACGGGCCTGCGCTGGTCGCCCTGGTCCTGAGCGGCCTTCTGCAGCGTCTCGTTGGCGTTCAGCGCCGCAGACTTCGCGGTCGACGTGTTCGCCTGCTCGACCTCGCCGCCGTCGCCCTTGCTCAGGACGCGCACGGGCGCGTCGACGTTGCTCGGGTGGTCCTGGACCGAGTTCGCGTCAGCGTCGGCGTACTGGTCGCTCGCGGCCTTCTGCGCGACGGCCTGTGCGCCACCGCCACCCTCGCCGCCGGACTGATCGGCGACCTGTGCGGTCTTGTTGGCGTTGGCCGCGAGCGCTGCCGCGGACGACGTGTTCTCCTGCGAGACGTCGCCGTTGTCCCCGTCGCTCAGCACGCGAACCGCGATGTTCTGGTTCGTGGGCTTGATCTGCGTCGAGTCCGCGGTGGCGTCCGCCGCCTGCGTGTTCTGGGCCTCCTGCCCGACTGCCTGGTTCCCGCCGGCCGGGGCGCTCTGGCCCGCCGCCTGCAGGGTCGCGTTGGCGTTCGCGGCGGCCGCCTCGGCCGCCGAGGTGTTGCTTTGCGTGACCGCGCCGTCATCGCCCGAGCTCAGCACGCGAACCGAGATGTTCTGGTTCGTGGGCTCCACCTGGGTCGAGTTGGCGTCGGCGTTCGCCGACTGCTGGCTGGCCGCCGTCTGACCGACGGCCTCGCCAGGAGCGACGTCCGCCATGGCCGTGCCCGCTCCCATCAGGGAGAGCAGCACAGCCGTCGCGGCCCACGCGAGAAGACGACTTCTCATCGTGTGCTCCTTCGTTGATTGCCGGAGGCGCCGGCGTGTGCCGGCGCACGTTCTGGGACCGGCGCAGGAGCTACCCGGGGCGCTCGAGCCGGGACGTCCCGGCCCTGAGCCTCCGGACGGCCGTCATGACGAGGCGCCCGCCTGGCGCTGCCGGACCGAGCAGCGAGACGGCAACCATGACGGCGAGGGCGAAGATGACGAGTCCGCCGCCCGCGGGGCTCGCGGCGCCGGCCGCGACGGCCGGGCCGGGCCAGGGCGACGGGAGTGGCGCCGGAGCGGGCGCCGGGCGGTGGTGGCGCGCCGGCGCCGTGCGGTGGCGCGGCGCGGGCGCGGCGAGGCTCGGCGCAACCACCACGGGCGCGGCCCATGCGCCCGTCGGGCGGGCGCGGGCCGGCGGCGGCGGGAGCGCGCGCGGCCGCGGCGCCGGGGCGGCGCGCCGGGCGGTGTCGCGCCTGTGCGCCTTGCGCGCGGACCCCGCCCGGGGCCGGCGCAGCGCGGTGAGGGGCGACGGGGCCGCGACGGGCAGACCGGAGGGCAGCACGTCGTCGAGGCCGGCGATCACGTCCGCGGCGGACGGGACGACCGGTGTCGACACCGTCGGTGCGTCCTGGCAGCTCGACGTCCACGTCCAGTTCCACACCAGCCCGGCGACCGGCGGCGGCGGGGCCCCGGACGCCGCCGGAGCGCCGCACCACGACCACGTCCACGTCCAGTTCAGGGTGACGGGCGCCGAGGCGGGCGCGGTCTGCGATGCAGCCGGTGCGGAGCCGGCGGGCGGCCGGGCGACCTGGACGACCGGGCCGGTGTCGCCGGGGCTCAGGAGCCGGACGGCCACGTTGACGTTCGCGCCGCCGCCCGCGGCGACCTGCGCGACGGGCCCGGCGTCGCCCGGGCTCAGCACGCGCACCGAGATGTTGAGGTTGTCCACCGGTGCGGCGGCCATCGGGGCGGCCGCCGTCGGCTCCGGCGCGGTCGGCTCGACCAGCGGGAAGCCACTCGGGGGCGCGGGCGCGCTCGCCGGGGCCGTCACGTCCGGGGACGACGCGGGCATCTCCGCGGAGGAC
>JAXDHC010000547.1:0-7181 GCA_034664705.1 Solirubrobacteraceae bacterium | reverse complement strand
GTCGACGTGATCCGCTCGGAGTCGGTCCCGCAGCTGTCGCACATCACGCTGCTGTTCAAGCGCGGGACCGACGTCCTGAAGGCGCGCCAGCTCGTGCAGGAGCACCTCAACACGGTCGCGCCCACGCTCCCGACCTGGGCCGCGCCCCCGTTCATGATGCAGCCGGTCTCCGCCACGAGCCGGATCATGAAGATCGGGCTGTCGTCGCGGTCCATGTCGCTGATGGACCTTTCGATGACGGCCTACTGGAAGGTCCGCGCCCGGCTGCTGCGCGTCCCGGGCGTCGCCAACATCGCCATCTGGGGCGAGCGGCTCAAGCAGATGCAGGTCAGCGTCGACCCCGCCCGGCTGAGCGCCGAGCGGATCTCGCTCGACCACGTCATGGAGGTCACGTCGCAGTCCGTCGACGCCGGCATCCTGCAGTTCTCCGAGGGGGCGGTCATCGGGACGGGCGGGTTCGTCGAGACCGCCAATCAGCGGATCGGCGCGCGCAGCGTCACGCCGATCGTCACGCCGAACGACCTCGCCCAGGTGCCGCTCGCCCGGCGCGCCGGCCGGGACCTGCGCATCGGCGACGTCGCCCGCGTCGCCTTCGGCCCGCAGCCGCTGATCGGCGACGCGGTGGTCAACGACGGCCCGGGGCTCCTGATGGTCGTCGAGAAGCTGCAGGGCGCCAACACCCTCGAGGTCACCAAGGGCGTCGAGGACGCGCTGCGCGACCTGCGCCCGGGGCTTCACGGCATCGAGATCGACTCGACGATCTTCCGGCCGGCGAGCTTCGTCGAGATCGCGATCCACAACCTCAGGCTCTCGCTGCTGATCGGATGCCTGCTCGTCATCCTCGTCCTCGCGGCCTTCCTCTTCGAGTGGCGCGCGGCGTTCATCAGCCTCGTCGCGATCCCGCTCTCGCTGATCGCCGCCGGGCTCGTGCTGAGCCTCCGCGGCGCGACGATCAACACGATGGTCCTGGCGGGGTTCGCGGTCGCGGTGGGCGTCGTGGTCGACGACGCGATCATCGACATGGAGAACATCGTCCGGCGGATGCGCGTGCGCCGCGCGGCCGGCAGCCACGAGCCCCTCATCCGGACGATCCTGCACGCGTCGCTCGAGGTGCGCGGCGCGATCCTGTACGCGACGCTGATCAACGTGGTGGCCGTGATGCCGGTGCTGTTCGTCGGCGGCCTGACGGGATCGTTCTTCCAGCCGCTGGCGCTCTCCTACGCGCTCGCGGTGCTCGTCTCGATGGTCGTCGCCATGACCGTCACGCCGGCCCTGAGCCTGATCCTCATGTCCCGCGGCGGGCTGAGGCGGCGCGAGGCGCCGCTCGTGCGCGGGCTCAAGTGGGGTTATGGCGCCACCCTCAGGCGCGTGATGCGCAGGCCGCGGGTGGCCTTCCTGACGGTCGCCGCGTTCCTCCTCGTCGGCCTCGCGGTGCTGCCGCGGATGGGGGAGGAGCTGTTCCCCAGCTTCAAGGAGCGCGACTTCCTCATGCACTGGATCAGCGCGCCGGGCACGTCGATCCCCGAGGAGCGGCGCATCGTGACCCGCGCCAGCCGCGAGCTGCGCCAGGTGCCGGGGGTCCGCGACTTCGGCTCGCACATCGGCCAGGCATTCCTGGGCGAGGAGATCGCGGGGGCGAACTTCGGCGAGAACTGGATCAGCATCGACCCGAAGGCCGACTACGACGGGACGCTCGGCCGCATCCACGACGTCGTCGACGGCCACCCGGGGCTCTACCGCAACGTGCAGACCTACCTGCGCGAACGCATCGACGAGGTGCTGGTCGGCGAGAGCGAGCCGATCGTCGTGCGCGTGTTCGGCGACGACCTGAACGTGCTGCGCCAGACCGCCGCGCGGATCAGCCGGGCGATCTCGGGCATCGACGGCCTGACGGGCCTGCACACCTCGCTGCAGGCCGAGGTGCCGCAGATCGACGTCCAGGTGCGGCTCGACGCCGCCCGCCGGTACGGCGTCAAGCCCGGCGACGTGCGCCGGGCGGCGGCCACGCTCGTCGCCAGCGAGGAGGTCGGCGACATGTTCCAGGGCGGGCGCGCCTACGACGTGCACGTGTGGAGCCGGCCGCGCACCCGCAACAGCCTGACGGCGATCCGCAGGCTCCCGATCGACACGCCCGAGCACGGCCAGGTGCCGCTGGCGCGGCTCGCGGACGTCCGCATCCGGCCCACGCCGAACCTCATCCAGCGTGAGAACGCCTCGCGCCGGATCGACGTCGGCGCCGACCTGCCCGAGGGCCGCGATCTCGGCGCGGTCACGCGCGACATCGGGGCCCGGCTGCGCGGGCTGCAGCTGCCCCTCGGCTATCGCGCCGAGCTGCTCGGCGAGGCCGCCGAGCGCCAGGCCGCCCAGAAGCGGCTGCTGAGCTACGCCGGCGGCGCGGCGCTCGTGATCTTCCTGCTGCTGCAGGCCGCGTTCGGGAGCTGGCGGCTCGCGTCGCTTCTGTTCTTCACCCTGCCGGTGGCGCTCGTGGGCGGCCTCCTCGCGGCGTACGCGGGCGTGGGGGAGATCTCGCTCGGCGCGCTCATCGGCTTCTACACCGTGATGGGCATCGCCGCGCGCAACGGGATCATGATGATCACCCACTTCCAGCACCTCGAGCGCCACGAGGGCGAGGCGTTCGGCCCGGGGCTCGTCGTCCGCGGCGCGCTCGAGCGCCTGTCGCCGATCCTCATGACCGCCCTCGCGACGGGGCTCGCGCTGCTCCCGCTCGCGCTCTCCGGCGACAAGCCGGGCCAGGAGATCGAGCACCCGATGGCGGTCGTGATCCTGGGCGGCCTGGTGACCTCGACGCTGTTGAACCTGTTCCTCGTGCCCGTCCTCTACCTGAAGCTCGGGCGCGGCGCGACGGCGCCGGCGGACCCGGAGCCGCCGGGCCCGGCGGCGGCGAGCGCCTAGGGCGCCCCGACCAACACGCCTTGACCGGCACCTTCGCACCCGACCTCACCCTGGACACCGACAAGGGCAGAATCAGCGTTGCGGAACTCATGCACACCGCGCGGCCCATCCTCCTCGACCCCGCCGACCGCACAGACCTCCGCGAGACCGCCCGAGACCGGCAGCATCGCGCCGACATCCACGCCGCCGAAACCGATCACCGACCAGCCGACGCCCTCCTGATCCGCCCGGACGCCCACATCGCCTGGGCCGCACCCATCCACGAACCCACCGACACCGCCGCGCTCGCGCGGCGAGACGCGCTCTCCGGCTGGTTCGGCACAGCGCTGAAAACGACAGTGCCCGTACTCGGCGGCGTTCCGCGGGGGGCAGCCCGACGTCGTGCTCACCGGCGAGCAACAACACCGGCTTCCAGGATCATCCCGCAGGAGTTCTCGGGAGACACGTCCTACGTGTAGGCGGCCGGCCCGGCCTCCTCGCGCGAGTGCTCCAGGGCGTCGCGGAGGATGCGCGAGACCTGCATCTGCGACCGCCCGATGTTCGCGCCGATCTCCGCCTGCGTGAGGTCCTCGACGAAGCGCAGGTAGAGCACGCGGTGCTCGCGCGGCGTGAGCCGGCGCATGCTGCGCGCCACGAGGTCGCGCCGCTCGACGAGGTCGAGCGTCGGGTCCTCGGCGCCGATCGTGTCCGCGACGGTGCATGGGTCCTCGTCGGGGCGCGCGGCCGACGCGTCGAGCGAGACGGTCCGCGTCGCCGCCAGCAGCGTGAGGCTCTCGAGGACGTCCTCGACCGCGAGGCCCGTCGCGCCGGCGAGCTCGGTCGCCGTCGGCGTCCGCCCGAGCCGCGCGGAGAGGTCGTCGATCGCCCGGTTCAGGGTCACGACGCGATCCTTCGCGCTGCGCGGGATCTTCAGCGTCCAGCCGAAGTCGCGGAAGTAGCGCTTCAGCTCGCCGACGATCGTCGGGATCGCGAAGCTCGTGAACTCGCGGCCGCGCTCGGGGTCGAAGCGCTCGATCGCGCCGAGCAGGCCCATGCTCGCCACCTGGACGAGGTCGTCGAGCGACTCGTCGCCGCGGTCGTAGCGACGCGCGAGCGCGCGCGCGAGCGGCAGGAAGCGCTCGAAGAGCTCGTCGCGGGCCGCGAGGTCGCCGAACCGCCGGTAGCGGCGGAACAGCCGCTGGACGCGGGGCGAGCGGGCCTCGGCGGCTCCGGGCCGGCGGGCGGGCTGCGGTGGTGCCGGTGCTGCCTGGGCTGCGATGGGAACCGACCTCCCTGGATGACGAGCGCGTGGACAGCTCGCCGGCGGGGCTTGGGCCGGTCATCAGGGACGGTACCCGCCCGGGTGCGTCCCCATGCGGACCGGTGTCAGGGCCGCTCGCCGCGCAGCAGGTCGTCGACGACGTCGATGAGCGGGCGCCGCGCGCTGCGGGCCTCGCCGCGCAGGCGCTCGAACGCCTCGCGGTCGCCCAGGCCGTGGCGCTCCATGAGGACGCCCTTGGCGCGCTCGATGCGCGCGCGGCGGGCGAAGGCGGCCAGCAGCCTGCGGTACTCGCGGTAGCGCTGCAGCGCGACGTCGATGGCGCCCTGCAGCTCGGTCTCCTCGGTCGAGTCGATGTAGGCGAACACGCCGCGGCCGGCCGCGTCGGCGACGAACTGACGGCTCGCATCGTCGGCGAGCGCGATCACCGGGCAGATCGCCTCGTCGACGATCTCGCTCACGAGCTCGAGGGCGTGCTCGGTGTCCTCGTGCAGCGCGACGATGGCGATGTCGGGGCGGTGCTCGATCGTCGCCCGGCCGACCTTCGCGATGGTGACCTCGTGCGCGATGACCTCGTGGCCGAGGTCGCGCACCGCGGCGGACACCGCCTCGAGGTACTTCTGGCGCTCGTCGGCGACCAGGACGCGCAGGTGGTGGGGCTCGTCGTCGGACACGGGCGTTCTGTTCCCCGTCGTCGCCGCGGCCGAACGGGCACGTGGCGCCGCCGGGCCGCTCAGGCCGCCTCCGCGCCGGCGTGGACGTGCTCGCGCGAGTCGTAGCGGACGAGCGCCGGGAACGCCAGCACGACCACCGCGACGCCGGCCAGGCACGCCAGGCCACCGGACGTGACCGAGAAGCGCGGGCCGGCGACCGCCGCCACCGTGCCCGCCTCGACGTCGCCGAGGCGCGGCCCGCCGGCCACGACGAGCGAGAACACCGACGACATGCGCCCGCGCAGGTGGTCGGGCGTGACGGCCTGGTTGATCGCCGAGCGGCAGACCGCGCTCACGCTGTCGGCGGCGCCCGCGAGGGCGAGCAGGGCGGCGGCCAGCCACAGCGATCCGGCGAGGCCCGCCAGCGCGATCGCGACGCCCCAGGCGGCGACCGCCCAGATCGTGATCAGCCCGAGCCGGCGCGCGTGCGCGAGCCAGCCCGACGTCAGGGCGGCCACGGTGGCGCCGGTCGCCACGGACGCGTAGAGCAGCCCCGTGCCCTCGGCCCCGGCGCCGTAGACGCTGACGGCCAGCACCGCGAAGAGCGCGCGCGGCATGCCGAACGTCATCGCGAGCAGGTCGATGACGAAGGAGCCCATCAGCGCCTGGTTGCGCCGCACGAAGCCGAGCCCCTCGCCGATCGAGCGCAGGACCGCGACCGGCTCCTCGGTCCGCCCGCGCGGTGGCTGGGGGGCCATGGCGACGACGGCGGCGACCATCGCCAGGCAGCTCACCGCGTCGGCGGCGTAGGCGACGCCGACCCCGAAGGCGCCGATGACCAGGCCGCCGATCCCCGGCCCGACCACGACCGTGAGCTGGAAGAGCGCGAAGTGCAGCGCGATCGCGGACTGCACGAGCGCGGGCTCGACGAGGTTCGGGATGATCGCCGAGCGCAGCACGTTCTGGACGGCGCCGAAGCCGGCGAGCAGGCCGCCGAGGACGTAGAGCGCCCAGACGGGCGGCGAGCCGAGGAACGCCAGGACCGCCAGGAGCGCCGCGACGGCCACCAGCGCCGCTTGGTCGGCCAGCAGCATGAGCCGGCGGTCGTGGCGGTCGGCGAGCGCGCCGCCGAACAGCGCCATGGCGATCATCGGCACCAGCTCGACGGCGCCGAGCAGGCCGACGAGGAACGCCGAGCGCGTCTCGACGTACAGCTGGTAGGGCAGCGCGACGAGCACGGCCTGGGTGCCCAGCCCCGACACGACGTTGCCGGCGATGAGCAGCCGCAGGTCGCGCGACGCGCGCAGCGGCGTGATGTCGGCGCCGATGCGCGGCAGGCGCATCAGCCGGACCGTCCGGTCGCGGGGCGTCTAGGCGTTCGGGCCCCCGCTGGCGCGGATCAGGGCGTCGACCTGCTCCTGCTTGCGCATGATGATGTGCTCGAGCCGGTGCTCGAGCGCCTCGGAGCGGCCCTCCTGGCCGGTGTGGGGGATGACGTCCTGGAGCGCCTCGATCGTCTCGGTCTCGACGTCGATCAGCCACGCGATGAGCTCCTCGGAGTTCTCGTGGGGCTCGATCGGCGCGACCTCGGCGGTCGGGCGCCCCCCCAGCGTCGTGATCTTCTCGACGAGGTGGCGCGCGTCGTCGAGCTCGGCCAGGGCGAATGACCGCATCTCCTCGGCGAGCCCGTGGAACTGGAAGCCGACGAGCGTGCCGGCCATGTGGGTGTAGGCGAGCGCGGAGCGCTGCTGGAGACGGAGGGCGACGTTGAGCGCATCGATCGCCGCCTCGACCTCCATGGGGTCCTTCTTGTTCTCGTTCACGCCGGGACCCCTATCAGTCGCGGCGCCCGGCATGCGGCGACGCTGCCCCGGGGTGCGCTTGAAACTGTGCAAAGCGGGAAATCATCGGCAGATCCCGCGAACGGAGGACGCCCCATGGCCGACGAGCTGTCGACCCGAGACGCGAAGCTCATCCAGTACCTCAACGAGGCCTACGGCAAGGAGAAGGAGCTGGAGACCGCGTTGCAGGCGCACATCAAGATGGCCAAGCGACCGCCGTACAAGAAGCGCCTCCAGGACCACCTCAAGGAGACGAAGGCCCAGGCCAAGGGGCTCGAGCGGCGGATCAAGGCGCTGGGCGGCAAGGCCGAGCGCGGGACGCCGCTGCCGCTGCCGGGTCCCGCGGCGGCGGTCGAGGCGGCGACGGCGGTGACGGCCGCCGCGACGAAGGCGATGGCCGCGGCGAAGGGGCCGATCCACGCGCTGCGCGGCAGCGGCGAGGCGGAGAAGCAGCTCAAGAACGCCAAGGACGAGCTGTGGAACGAGTACGAGGAGATCGGCAACTACATGGCGATC
>JAXDHC010000546.1:0-4172 GCA_034664705.1 Solirubrobacteraceae bacterium | reverse complement strand
GGGGTCGCCTCCGGGTCGACGCGCATGATGGCAGGATGTCGTCCCATGGTCGTCGAACGCTCCATGAACTCGGACTACCTGTCGAACACCTACCTCGTCGGCCAGGAGGGCGGCGCCGGCTTCTTCGTCGATGCCGGCGGGCCGGTGACGCCGCTCATCGCGGCGGCCGAGCGCCACGGCATCACGCCGACGCACGTGCTCCTCACCCACCACCACGGCGACCACGTGGAGGAGCTCGACAAGCTGCTCGCGCGCTGGCCGGACATGCAGGTGCTGGCACACCCCGACGAGCCGATCGACGGCGTCACGGGCACGATGGAGCCCAACGAGGTCATCCGCGTCGGCGACCTCGAGGTCACGACGCTGCACACGCCGGGCCATACGAAGGGCATGCTGTCGCTGCTCGTCGAGGGCAACGTCTTCACGGGCGACACGCTCTTCAAGAACTCGGTCGGGGGCGTGCGCGCGCCGGGCTCGACGACCTACGAGGACCTGAAGGCGTCGATCATGGGCACGCTCATGGAGCTGCCGCCGGAGACCGTCATCCGTCCCGGCCACACCGAGCCGACGACGGTCGGCGCAGAGTGGGAGACCAATCGCTTCATCCGCGTGTGGCGCGGCGTCGACCCCGAGGGCGACGAGGCGTGCACCGCGCTGGGCGAGCCCGCGACGCTCGTGCTGCTCGGCGACGACTACGACGGCGGCCACAAGGCGTGGGTGCGCTGGCCGGACGGGCGCGACGACATCGTCCCCGGCTCACGGGTGCAGCGCGACTGAGCGATGGACGGCGAGGCCGCGTCCTCGACCGGTGACGACCCCCGGCGGGAGCCGGAGGCGGAGCTCGATCGGCCCGAATCCGACATCGCGCTGCGCAACGAGACCGATCTCGAGCGGCTCGACCGCAACCTCGTCGAGCTGCTCCAGGAGGTGCGCGTCGTCCAGACGGGCGTGCAGGTCCTGTTCGCCTTCCTGCTGACCGTCCCGTTCTCGTCGCGCTTCGACGCGATCACGGGCTTCCAGCGCGGCGCGTACTTCACCGCGCTGGTCGGCGCGGCGGCGGCATCCGTGCTCCTCATCGCCCCGACGTCGCTGCACCGCATCCTGTTCCGCCTCGGCCAGAAGGCGTACATGGTCGAGATGTCCAACCGCCTGGCGCTCGGCGGGCTCGCCGCCACGGCGGTCGCGATGGTCGCCGTGATGCTGCTCGTCGGCGACGTGATGTTCGGGCCGGCGGCGGGCATCGCCGTCGCCGCCGGGACGGCGCTCGCGTTCGTCGCGGTGTGGGTGGCGCTGCCGCTCCGGCGCCGCCGGCAGGTCGCGGCGATCCGCACGCCGCCGCCCAGGCTGACCGACCCGGGCGGATGAGCGCTCCGCGCTTCTTCCTGCTCAACACGAACGTCCGCGGCGGCCCGCGCGACGACGGCGACATGCTGGCCAACGCGCGCGCCGCGGCCTTCTACGCGCCGTGGAAGCACCAGATCGACCGCCTGCGGCGTGGCGACGTCGTGTTCCTCTATCGCAGCGGCGCCGGCATCGTCGCCTTCGGCCGCGCGTCGGGCGTCGTCGAGGTCCGCGACCACCGCGGCGACCCCGCGGCCGCCGGCGAGGAGCACGCGATGGCGCTGGACGGCTTCGTGACGCTCGACGCCCCCGTGCCGGCCGCCGAGGTCCAGCGGATCGCCGCGCGCTCGCTGACCTTCCGCCAGACGATGGTCGCGCTGCCGGAGGGCGCCGGCGAGCGCATCCTCGAGGCGCTGAGCGTCCGGGCGCTGTGACGCCGCGGCGGTGGGCAGCGGGACCGCGCCCGACCGGCCGTACCATTCGTCGCGAATGGCCAAGGAGCCCATCCCCACCTCGCGGCTGCGCCGTTCGGCCACGGTCGGCCGGCTCGCCGCCGAGCAGGCCGCCCGCCAGCTCGGCACCCGCGCCGCGAACCTGACCCGCACCGAGGACCGCGCCAACGAGGCGCTCGCCCGGCGTCAGGTCGAGACGGCGGAGCAGATCGTCGCCGCGCTCGGGACGATGAAGGGGGCGGCGATGAAGCTCGGCCAGGTGATGTCGTTCCTCGACGTCGGCCTCGTCCCGCCCGAGTACCGCGAGCAGTTCCAGGCCAAGCTCGCCGAGCTGCGCGATGCGGCGCCGAAGGTCGCCTTCAAGGACATGAAGAAGGTCATCGAGCAGGAGTACGGCGACAAGCTCGAGAACGTCTTCGAGACCTTCGACCCCGTCCCGATCGCCGCCGCCTCGATCGGCCAGGTGTACCGCGCGCGCCTCGACGACGGCCGCGACGTGGCGGTGAAGGTCCAGTACCCCGGCGTCGGCGCCGCGGTGCGCGCCGACATGCAGAACCTCGGGATGATCCTGCGGCTCATGAAGTCGATCGCGCCGGGGCTCGATCCGAAGGCGATGGGCGAGGAGATCCGCTCGCGCATCGACGAGGAGCTCGACTACGAGCTCGAGGCCCAGAACCAGCGCACGCTCGCGCGCATCTTCCGCGGGCACCCGTTCATCGTCATCCCCGACGTGATCACGTCGCTGTCGCACGAGCGCGTGATCGTCAGCGAGTTCGTCTCCGGTCGCGGCTTCGAGGAGATGAAGCAGCTGCCGGAGGACGAGCGTGACCGCATCGCCGAGATCGTCTTCCGCTTCTACTTCGGCTGCATGTACCGCCACCACCAGTTCAGCGGCGACCCGCACCCGGGCAACTGCATGCTGCTCGACGACGGCCGGATGGCGTTCATGGACTTCGGCCTCTTCAAGCGCATCGCCGCGTCGGTGGCCGACTTCGAGCTGCAGACCCAGCGCCTCGGCGTCGAGCGCAAGGGTCGCGAGCTCATCGACCTGCTGCACCGCGGCGGGTTCATCGGCGACCCCGCGGACTACGACGAGGAGGGCATCCTCGAGCAGTTCGACGACTTCACGTGGTGGTACACGCGGGACCAGGAAGTCCGCCTCGAGCCCGAGCTGGCGACCGAGCTGATCATCCAGATGTCGGACCCGCGCTCGCGCTACTTCGGCAAGATGCGCCACGAGACGCTCCCGCCCGACCACCTCTTCGGGCGGCGCCTGGAGATGCTCACCCTGGCCGTCATGTCGCAGCTGCGCGCGAACGGGAACTGGCACCGCATCGCGCGCGAGTGGATCTTCGGCGACCCGCCGGTCACCGAGCTCGGCGAGCTCGAGGCCGAGTTCTACGCGGGGCGCGCCGCGCCGGCGTGACGCGCACCGCCGCCGGGCTGCGCCTGGTGGCCCTCGGCGCCGCGCTCGCCACGTTCGTGGCGGTGCTCGCGCTCACCGGCTCGCTGTCGGCGGCGCGCGTGCGCGACTGGGTCGACGGGTTCGGGGTCGCCGGGCCGCTCGTGTTCATCGCGCTGTCGGCGTCGCTCACCGTCGTCCTCTTCCCGGGGCCCGTCCTCGCGGCGGCCAGCGGCCTGCTGTTCGGCACGGCGCTGGGGACGCCGGTCTCGATCGCCTCCGCCACGCTCGGCGCCACGATGGCCTTCTGCGTCGCCCGCTGGTGGGCGCACGACGCGGTCGTCGCGCTGGCGGGTCCCCGGCTGCGGGCGCTCCGCGCGTGGGTGGGGCGCCGCGGCTTCCTGACCGTGCTGTACGCGCGGATCGCGCCGGGCGTCCCGTACACGCTCGTCAACTACGCCGCCGGACTCACGCCGGTCCGGCTGCGGTCGTTCGTCGCCGCGACGGCGATCGGCGTCGCGCCGCGCGCGTTCGCCTACACCGCGCTGGCCGGCTCGCTCGGGGACCTCTCCTCGCCGGAGGCGATCATCGCGATCGGCGTGCTCGTGGCGATGGCGGTCGTGGGGGTCTTCCTGGCGCGGAGGGACCTCGCGGGTCATGACAGCGTCGAGCGCTCATGAAGAACCGGTCAAGGAGCGCGTCCGTGCCCCGTTCGAGAAGACGCCGGACGGCATCATCGTGCTCGACGGCATGCACGTGCCGAGCGCCTGCGCCACGAGGTCGCCGCCCTCGTCGAGCAGGTGCGGGCCGCCTGAGCGCGGCGCGTCGGGTCAGACCGGCAGCAGCGGCACGTCGCCCACGATCGCCCACGCGACGAGGGCGGCGGCCGCGCACGCGGCCGCGAGGGCGGTGACGATGCGCTGGCGCATCGTCGTCTCGGCCGCCTTCTGCTGCGCGACCTGGGCCTGCTCCAGGCT
>JAXDHC010000545.1:0-4452 GCA_034664705.1 Solirubrobacteraceae bacterium | reverse complement strand
GGCACGGGCCTCGTGCACACGGCGATCGCCTTCGGCGAGGACGACTTCCGCCTCGGCGAGCAGTACGGCCTGAACGTCGTCAACCCCGTGCGGCTCGACGGCACCTACGACGAGCGCATCGGCCCGTACGCCGGGCGCTTCGTCAAGGACGCCGACCCCGACCTCATCGAGGACCTGCGCCGCCGCGGCCGGCTGCTGCGCGCGGAGGACTACGAGCACGCGTACCCGCACTGCTGGCGCTGCGGCACGCCGCTGCTGTACTACGCCAAGCCGTCGTGGTACATCGCGACGTCGCAGCACCGCGACGACCTGCTGGCCGCCAACGAGGCGGTGAACTGGCACCCCGAGCACATCAAGCAGGGGCGCATGGGCGAGTGGCTGCGCGGCAACGTCGACTGGGCGCTGTCGCGCGAGCGCTACTGGGGCACGCCGCTGCCGGTGTGGCGCTGCGAGGCGGGCCACGTCCACGTCATCGGGTCCTTCGACGAGCTCGAGCAGCTCAGCGGCGTGCGCCTCGAGGACCCGCACCGGCCCTACGTGGACGACGTGCGCTTCCCGTGCCCGGACTGCGAGCAGCCGATGACCCGCGTGCCCGAGGTCATCGACGTCTGGTTCGACTCGGGCTCGATGCCGTTCGCGCAGTGGCACGCGCCGCACGAGAACGAGGAGACCTTCCGCGAGCGATTCCCGGCGCAGTACATCTGCGAGGCGCTCGACCAGACGCGCGGATGGTTCTACTCGCTGCTGGCCGTCAACACGCTGCTGTTCGGCCGCGCGCCGTACGAGAACGTCGTCTGCCTCGGGCTGATCCTCGACGGCGAGGGCCAGAAGATGTCGAAGTCCAAGGGCAACATCGTCGTGCCCTGGGACGTCATCGATCGCTTCGGCGCGGACGCGTTCCGCTGGTACTTCTTCACGTCCAAGCAGCCGTGGGACGGCTACCGCTTCAACACCGACGCGATCGGCGAGAGCGTCCGGCTCTTCCTGCGCCAGCTTTGGAGCACGTACCACTTCCTCTCGATGTACCGCCCCGAGCACGAGGGCGAGCCCACGGACCTCGACCGCTGGGTGCGCTCGCGCCTGAGCGCGACGGTCACGGAGGTCACCGAGCGCCTCGAGGCCTTCGACGCCACGACCGCGGGCCGCGCGATCGCGGCCTTCGTCGACGAGGACCTCTCGAACTGGTACGTCCGTCGCTCGCGCCCGCGCTTCTGGAGCGGCGACGGCGCGGCGTTCGCGACGCTGCAGGAATGCCTCGTCACGGTGGCCCAGCTGCTGGCGCCGTTCACGCCGTTCATCGCCGACGAGATCTACGACAACCTCGACGCCACCGAGCCCAGCGTGCACCTCACGGACTGGCCGCAGCCGGCCGAGCGCGACCGCGAGCTCGAGGAGGCGATGGCGGTCGCGCGCGAGACGGTGCGCCTCGGCCTCTCCGCGCGCTCGGCGGCGAAGGTGAAGCTGCGCCAGCCGCTGCACGAGGCCGTCGTCGTGGCCGCCGGGCGCGAGCGCGCCGCGATCGAGCGCCTCGCCGATGTCGTGCGAGAGGAGCTCAACGTCAAGTCGCTGCGGTTCGTGGAGCAGGCCGACGAGCTCGGCGAGTACGAGATCAAGCCGAACTACCGCACGCTGGGGCCGCGGTTCGGCAAGGCGATGCCGCAGGTCGCCGCCGCGGTCGAGTCGCTCGACCCGGCGCACGTCGCCGCCGCGCTGCGCGCCGGGCACACCGTGGGCGTCGCCTTCGAAGGCCACGACCACGAGCTCACGGCCGACGACCTGCTCCTCGCGATGCGTCCGCTCGAGGGCTACCAGCTCGAGCGCGAGGGCTCGCACGCCGTCGCCCTCGAGCTCCTGCTCGACGACGACCTGCGCCGGGAGGGCCTCGCCCGCGAGGTCGTCCACGCCGTCCAGAACGCGCGCAAGGCGGCCGGCCTGGCGGTCGAGGACCGCATCGCCCTGACGCTCGCCGGCGACGCCGAGCTCCTCGCCGCCGCCCGCGCCCACGAGCCCTACGTTACGGGCGAGACGCTCGCGACGCGCATCGCCTACAGCGAGAACGGCGCCGGCGAGCCGGCGACGATCGAGGGTCGCGAGCTGCGCATCCACGTGGCGCGGGCGTAGGCCGCGCCGCGGGATGGGCGACAGCTCGTGCCCCCCCGGCAACGACCTGCGACCTCGCCGGCCCGCGCTTGACGACGACGACCTCCGCGCCCTGGGGGCGGGAGGCCGTCGGAAGCGTCAGGCGGTGCGCCGGAGCGCCGGTGTCAGGCGACGAGCTCGGACTCGAGCTCGGACTCCAGGCGCTTCTTGGGGTAGGCGCCGATGACCTTCTTGGCCACCTGGCCGTTCTTGAAGAGGATCATCGTCGGGATCGAGAGGACCTCGAAGGCGGCTGCCGTCTGCTGGTTCTCATCGACGTTGAGCTTCACGATGCGGAGGTCGTCGCGCTCGGCGGCGATCTCCTCGAGCACCGGGGCGACGACGCGGCACGGACCGCACCAGGGCGCCCAGAAGTCCACGAGCACCGGCTTGTCGGACTCGATCACCTCGGCCTGGAAGTTGGTGTCCGTCACGTCTTGGAGGCTGCCTGCCATGGGTACGGTTCTCCTGGTCTCCGGTTGGGGGCACGGACCACTATACAAAGTGTAGTACCCGGTTCCCGACGGGCACCCACCCACCCGGACCGCGGAGGCGATCAGCCGAGCGGCGACGCGGCCTTCAGCAGCTGCGGCCACACGAAGACCTCGATGCTCGCCGTCATCACGAGGACCGGCGCGGCGAGCACGCAGGTGGCCACGGTCGCCGCGAGCAGCTCGTCCCAGCGGCCGCTGCGGCTCGCGACGAGCCAGGCGGCGAGGGGCAGGAACAGCGCCACGAGCTCGGGCAGGGCGTGCGGCAGGAGCGTGAGGATCAGGGTCGCGTGGCCGATCTCCAGCTGGCGGCCGAGGGTCGCCGCGTCGCTGCCGAGGACGTAGGCCTGCGTGAGCAGCGAGAACAGCGTCGCGGCCCCGACGAAGGCGATCGCGATGGGCCCGGCGAGCTCGTGGACGCGGCGCATGAGGCCGGTGTGCTGCTCCGCCTGGCGCGGCAGCGCGCTGCCGGCCATGTAGCCGGCCACGCACGCGAGGGCGTGGAGGGCGAGGACGAGCGAGTTGCGCGCGATGACGTGCCCGACCGCGCCCCAGCCGGCCGGCTCGGTGACGCCGGGCAGCAGCAGCCGCGACGGGTCCGGCGTGGCGCGGTGCGAGACGGCCCAGACGAGATACAGGAGCGCGCACGAGACGGCGAAGGACCACAGCAGCCAGCGCGCGAGCACCGGTCCCGGGGCGGCGTTCCAGCGCCGCAGCGTGGCGCGGGTGTCGTCGATGCCCTGGGCGAGGGCCAGCCTGCGAGCGTTCATCCCCTATCGCTTCGGCGGGCGACGCCCTCACCTTGAGCCGCGGCCGCCGCTCCGCGCACCGAGCGCGCGCCGCGGCGCAGCGCCGGGACCAGCCACACCGCCTCGAGCGCGATGCGCCACGACATCTTCGACCGGCCGTGAAGGCGGTCGCGGAAGACGATCGGGACCTCGATCACCGGGAAGCCCGCGCACAGCGTCCGGTAGGTCAGCTCGACCTGGAACGCGTAGCCGACCGACCGCACGCTCGGCAGGTCGATCGCCTCGAGCACGTCGGCCCGGAAGCACTTGAAGCCGCCGGTGAGGTCGCGCACCGACGTGCCGAGCACCCGGCGCGCGTACCACGACCCGCCGCGGCTGACGGCGCGCCGCACCGGGCCCCAGTCGGCGATCCGCCCGCCCTCGGCGTAGCGCGAGCCCAGCGCGAGGCCGGCGCCGCCGCGCACCGCGTGAAGCAGCCGCGGCAGGTCCGCCGGGTCGTGCGACAGGTCCGCGTCCATCTCCAGGACCTCGCCCGCGCCGCCCTCCAGCGCGCGGGCGAACCCGGCGAGGTACGCGGGGCCCAGGCCGGCGCGCCCGGGGCGGTGCAGGACCTCGACCTCGGGATGGGCGGCGGCCAGCGCGTCGGCGATCGCTCCCGTCCCGTCGGGCGAGCCGTCGTCGATCACGAGGATCCGGAAGCCCTCCGGGGCCGCTTGGAGCAGCACGTCGCGCGCCGCCGAGACGACGGTCTCGAGGTTCTCGGCTTCGTTGTAGGTGGGGAGGAGAAGCCAGGGCGGTCCCGGCATGGGGGCGCGTAGGGTAGACCGTCTCCGATGCCGCCAGACCCGCCCAACGCCACGATCGCCGCCCTCTTCGACGAGCTCGCGGACCTCTACGAGCTCGACGGCGCCGTCGTCCACCGCGTGATGGCCTACCGCAACGCCGCCAAGGCGGTGCGCGAGTCGGGCACCTCGGTCGCCGCCATGGCCCGCGCGGGCAAGGTCACCGAGCTGCCGGGGATCGGCAAGACGCTCGAGGAGAAGATCAACGCGCTCCTCGAGACCGGCACGATC
>JAXDHC010000544.1:0-4453 GCA_034664705.1 Solirubrobacteraceae bacterium | reverse complement strand
CGGGGCGCTGCAGGCCCGCGCGTCGGAGACCCTCCAGCAGCTGGCCGACGAGGTCTGCGACGAGGCCGGCGTCGACCCCGCCGAGGTCTACGAGATGGTCATCTGCGGCAACGTGACGATGACCCAGCTCGCCCTCGGCATCGATCCCGAGCCGCTCTCGATGGCGCCGTTCATCGTCACCGCGCACGAGCTGCCGCCCGCGCGGGCGGCCGACTTCGGCGTCCGCCTGCACCCGCGGGCGCCGGCGTTCGTCTACCCCTCGCTCGGCGCGTACGTCGGCGGCGACATCGTGGCCGGGCTGCTCGCGACCGGGCTCACGCGCGACCGCCGCGTGCGGCTCTTCATCGACGTGGGCACGAACAGCGAGATCGCGCTCGGCTCGGCCGAGCGGGTGGTCGCGACCGCCGCGCCCGCCGGGCCCGCGTTCGAGGCCGCCCAGATCCGCTGCGGCATGCGCGCCGCCGAGGGCGCCGTGGAGGGCGTGAAGATCGTCGGCGACGAGTTCCGCCTGCAGGTCATCGGCGACGCCGAGCCCGTGGGCATGTGCGGCTCGGGCCTCGTGGACTGCGTGTCGGAGCTCGTGCACGCCGGGCTGCTGGACCACTCCGGGCGCTTCGTCGACGAGGAGGCCGCCGCCGACCTGCACCCGGGCCTCGCGCCGCGGCTGACCAAGATCGGCGAGGAGCGCGTCTTCGTCATGCACTGGCGCGGCGAGGACCCCGCCAACGCGGTCTATCTCTCCCAGCGCGACGTGCGCGAGCTGCAGTTCGCCAAGGCGTCGATCGCGACGGGATGGCAGATCCTGCTGAGCGAGCTCGGGCTCGAGCCGGGCGACATCACCCAGGTGCTGCTGGCCGGGTCGTTCGGGGCATACCTCTCCCCCGTCAGCGCCGTGCGCATCGGGCTGGTGCCCGACATCGCGCTGCCGCGCATCGTCTCGGCGGGCAACGTCGCCGGCGAGGGGGCGAAGATGGCCGCGCTGAGCCTGCGCGAGCGGGCCGAGGCGCGCTCGATCCTGGACGAGGTCGAGTACGTCGAGCTGTCAGGCCGTGCGGACTTCAACGACGCGTTCATCGACCAGCTGGCGTTCCCCGGATGAGCGCGTCCATCGGGGTCATCGCCTGCGGCGCGCTCGCCGTCCACGTGCGCCAGATCGCCCGCCGGCGCGGCTGGAGCATCGACCTGCACCCGGTGCCGGCGCTGCACCACAACCATCCCGAGCGGATCGTCGGCGCCGTGCGCGACCACGTCGCCGGGCTTCGTGACCGCTACGACGTGCTGGCCTGCGCCTACGCCGACTGCGGCACGTACGGCGCGCTCGACGCCGCGCTCGAGGGCACCGGCGTGGAGCGCCTGCGCGGCGAGCACTGCTACGACCTCTTCGCGCGCGACGACGTGCGCGCGGCGCTCGAGGAGGAGCCCGGCACCTACCTGCTCACGGACTTCCTCGCGCGCACGTTCGAGCACACGGTCGTGCGCGAGCTCGGGCTCGACCGCCATCCCGACCTGCGCGACGCCTACTTCGCCAACTACCGGCGGGTGCTGTGGCTCGCGCAGGCGCCGACGGCGGCCAACCGCCGGGCCGCGGAGCGCGCCGCGGCCCGCATCGGCCTCCCGCTCGAGGTCCGCGTGGCCGGCGACGGCGCCCTGGAGCGCGAGCTCGAGCGCCTGCTCGAGCCGGCGGCGTAGGGCCGGCTCAGCGCCCGAGGCCGCGCACGAACTGCCGCGCCCGGCCCGGCACGTCGCCGACGAGCCGGCGGACCTCCGAGAGCCCGGCGCGGAGCTCGGCGTCGCCGACGTCGACGGGCCGCATCGAGTCCTGGAGCGTCGCGATCGTGCCGTCGGCCTCCTGGACGGCCCGGACGGCGTTGTCGACGAAGCCCTTCACGCCCGTCGTCGGGTGGCCGGACGGCGCGGTCGGGAACGCGCGGGCCGGCAGGCCGTGGCGCTCGGCGAACTCCGCGTGCGTGCGCTTCGCGCGCCCGTAGGCCGTCTGGACCGGGCGGAACAGCTCCTGCTCGAGCTTCTCGGCGTTGTAGTCGTCGAGCTGGTCGAAGGCGTCGCCGAGCGCGGCCAGGGCGACGCCGAGCTGGTCGGCGGCGCGGCCGATGTCGTCCAGCATCTCCTGCCGCGCCTCTGCGGTGTCGTACGCCATCGCGGCCAGCCTAGCCGCCGCCGCGACCGGCGCCCCGCCCGGTCTAGGCGACGGCGACGCGCACGCGGCGGCCGGAGAGCCGGTCGATGGCGTACAGCCGCGTCCCCCCGCGCGACCAGGCCAGGCGCCAGGTGCCGCCCGCGGGCAGGTCGACGCAGACGGCCACGCCGTACTGCGTGTCGAGCGCGTGGACGAAGGCGTCCCCGGCCGGGCGGCGGTACAGCGTGTAGACCGGCGAGCCGCCGGGCGCGATCTCGCGGGCGAACGGCGCACCGGTCATGTCCTCCTCGGTCTCGCCCTTCTCGACGATGGCGCCGGGACGCAGGCGCCCGGCGGCGGCGTCGTAGGCGCGCACCCGGTAGTGCCCGGCCTCCGCGTGCTCGAGCAGGTAGACGATCCTGGCGTCCGGCGAGAGGGCGTCGAAGCTCCAGCGCCCGCGCAACGTGAAGGTGCGCGGCTCGGCGGCGAGCCGGGTCCCGAGCAACGCGAACGTGCTCGTGCCCTCGCCGCTGGGGCCGGCCAGCGCGACGGTGCCGCCGTCGCCGGACAGCGAGCCGGCGAGGTCGCGGCCCGCGACGGCGGGGATGACCCAGCGGCCGGGAAGCGTCGCCGCGCGCAGCTCGCGGCCGTCGGCCGGGCGGAGCGCCGTGACGCGGGTCTGGCCCGCGCGCGCGTCGATGCGCGCGGTGTACAGGGTGGTCCGGCCGGCGTCGACCACGCCGGCCGGCGCCTCGCTGCGGGCGGGGCGTTCGGGGGCGCGACGTTCTGGGGCGGCCGCCCCGCAGGCGGCGACGACGGCGGTGAGCGGCAGAACGGCGGCGGTGCGACGGCGCATGACGGGCTCCTCTCGGTCACTCCTACTACGTCGCGAGGAGGCCGGGAGGTTCCCGGCGGGCCTCGCCCGGCTGCGAGACTCCGCCCCGCCATGGTCCAGGAGCCCTACGGGACGCTCGCCGGCGTCTACGAGTGGCTGGTGCCCGATGCGCTGCTCACGCCCGACGGCAGCGTCGCCGCGTTCGCGCCGGTCGTCGAGGGCCTGCGGCCGGGCGCGCGCGTCCTGGACTGCGCGGCAGGGACGGGCCAGCTCGCGGTCGGGCTCGCGCTGCGTGGGTTCGACGTGGTCGCCGCGGACGCCAGCGACGCGATGGTGACGCGCGCCGCGACGCTCGCCGCCGACCACGGCGTCGGGCTGCCGGCGGTGACGTGCCCGTGGGCGGGCCTCGCCGACCGGGGATGGGCCGGGCGCTTCGACGCCGTCTTCTGCGTCGGCAACTCCCTGACCCACGCGGCCGGCCGGGCGGAGCGGCGGGCGGCGCTGGCGAACATGGCCGGCGTGCTCGCGCCGGGCGGCGTCCTGGTCGTGACGTCGCGCAACTGGGAGGCCGTCCGGGGTCGCGGCTCCGGCATCTCCGTGGCCGATCGCCTCGTCGAGCGCGACGGCCGGCGTGCCCTCGTGGTGCAGGGATGGTCGATCGCCGGCGGCTGGGACGACGCGCATCACCTCGACGTCGCCGTCGCGCTCGTCGACGCCGACGGCGGCGTGACGAGCCACGCCGAGCGCCTGGCGTTCTGGCCGTTCCGCCGCGAGACGCTCGACGAGGACCTGCGCGCGGCGGGCCTCACGCCGCGCTCCTCGACGTACGCGGAGGACGTGGAGCGCTACCTCGTCACGGCGGCGCGCGCGTAGCGCCGGTCGCGCCGTCGGTCAGCGAGCGACGGCGACGGGACGGGCGGGCGGCACGAGGACGGCCTCGGCCTCCTCGAGCGCCTTCTCGGTCTGGGCCATCGCCGTCGTGATCTCCGCGCGACGGGCGCGGACCGCGGCGAGATCCGCCGCGGCCCCTGGCCTGGCGG
Source organism: Solirubrobacteraceae bacterium (assembly GCA_034664705.1). Classification (GTDB taxonomy): domain Bacteria; phylum Actinomycetota; class Thermoleophilia; order Solirubrobacterales; family Solirubrobacteraceae; genus JAOPZW01. The sequence goes on along the minus strand of JAXDHC010000544.1, from coordinate 444 downwards.
TGAGCGCGCGCAGCTGCTCGTGCAGCGCATCGAGCTGCGCGCGCAGCCGGCGCGGGGCGGCCCGGTCGAGCTCGTAGACGCCGCTCTGCGTGCCCTTGCGGATCACCGGCGAGCGGCCGAGCTGCGTCAGGAAGACCGCGAGGGGGTCCTTGCCGGCGACGGTGTGGCCGGAGGCGCACACCGCCTCGAACCACTCGCGGTAGTGCAGTGCGTCGGGGCGGCGCGGGTGCTCCAGGAGGGTCTGGACGGCCGCGCGCCGGATGGCCGGCCCGCGCAGCGGCGGGCGCTCGCCGGCCGGCGCGGCGTGCGCGCCGCGCGCGGCGGCGGCGCCGGACGCCGGCCCCGGAGCCTCGACCGGCGCCGTGGACGCGGGGGCGGGCACGGCGGCGAGCGCCGGCGCGGACCGCGGCGGCGCCCCGGGCCCGGCGAGCCGGTCGAGCAGCG
>JAXDHC010000543.1:0-3627 GCA_034664705.1 Solirubrobacteraceae bacterium | reverse complement strand
GGCAGCAGGCCGATGCCCTCGGCGCGGCAGAGCGGGATCATCTCGCGCTCGTCCTCGCGCCACACGAGGTTGTAGTGGTGCTGCATCGACACGAACGCGTGCAGGCCCGTGAGCCGCGCGGTGTAGACGCACTTGGCCATCTGCCAGGCCGGCATGTCGGTCGCGCCGACGTAGAGCACCTTGCCGGAGCGCACGAGGTGGTCGAAGGCGGCGATCATCTCCTCGATGTCGGTCTCGCCGTCCCAGATGTGGGTCTGGTAGAGGTCGATGTAGTCGGTGCCCAGGCGCCGCAGCGACGCCTCGCACGCCTCGATGATGTGCTTGCGCGAGAAGCCCCGGCCGTTCGGCCCGGCGCCCATCGGGTTGCCGACCTTCGTCGCGATCACGACCTCCTCGCGCGTGGCCACCTCGCCAAGCACCTTGCCGAGGACCCGCTCGCTCGCCCCGAGCGAGTAGAAGTCGCACGTGTCGAAGAAGTTGATCCCGGCCTCGACCGCGCGGGCGATCACCGGCCGGGCCTCGTCCTCGCGCAGGACCCAGGATCGCCATCCGGGGTCGCCGAAGCCCATGGCGCCCAGTCCGATCCGGGAGACCTTGAGGCTCGAGCGCCCCAGCCGTACGTAGTGCATCGCTGTTCCTCCGGGAGAGGTCGAGGGGGAAGGGGTGGGAGCGGCCGCTAGCCGGCCTGCGCGCGCGAGCGCTCAGACGTGGGGACGCGGATCGCGGCCGCGAGCGCGGTGAAGGCCGCGTGGTGCGCCGCGTCGACGACGATTCCGTCGCGCAGCGCCGTGACGAAGCGCGCCTCGCTCTCGGCGTCCGCGCCGGGGTCGGCGGCCAGTCGCGCCGCGTCGCGCGCCACGCGCGACGCGGCGGTCGCGGCGTCATCGCCGGCGGACCGGTCCGCGCCCGCCGCGGTCGGCCGGTCGCAGCAGAGGACGAGGCCGGCGACGTCGCCGTCGAGCAGGTCGTGGAGGCCGTCGTCGATCGCCGCGAGCGCGTGCGCGCGAGCGCTCTCGGCGCGAGGCGCCCGCACGACCACGAGCCGGCGGTCGCGCCCTCGCGCGGGCTCGCGCGGCCAGGCCGCCGCGGCCCACGGGGCGTCCGCGTCCGTCGCGCTCGGGACGTACCGCCCGACGGCGCGGTAGCCGAGGAAGCCGCAGCGGCGCACGAGGTAGGGCACGAACCGCGCGCCGGACGTGCCGCGCACGACGACCCGGGTGCCCGGTCGCGCGGCGGCCTCGGCGCAGGCGAAGTCGGCCATGCGCACGCCGAGCTCCAGGAGCCCGCGCCCGCCGGCGTCCACGACGACCGCGCCGGTGCCGGCCGTGCGGATCGCGAGGCGCCCGGGCGACGAGGGCGGCCGCTCGCGGAGGGCGCCGGCCTCGGCGAGCGCGCCGCCGATGGCCGCCTCGGTCCACGTGACCATGAGTGCGGCCTCGTCGGCCTGTGCGAGGTGCAGCCCGGCGCCGCGCAGCGCGTCGGGCCCGATGCGCCGCAGCTCGGGGAGCGAGACGTGCACGCCGGCCACCGGTCCGTCAGCCCGCATGGTGGGGGAACATCCAGTCGTCGTGGCGGCCGCCGGGCAGGTCGTCGATGAGCGGGGCGCCCTGGAAGAAGACGCCGCGGACCCACTGCTCGCTGGCGGCGCCCGGTCGCTCGACCCCGAGCACGCTCAGGAAGAAGCGGATCGCGTCCCCGGGGCGGAACGCGGCGTCGAGCAGGTTGGCCCGGATCTCGCCGAACGGCACGCGCCCGGCCAGCTGCACGCGCGACACCGCGAGCGCCTGCTCCGGATGCTCGAGCAGGAAGCGCCCGACGCGCACCTCGGCCGGCACGCCGGCGAGGGCCTCCGCGAGGCGCTGGACGATCCCGGCCACGTCCACGAACGTCTCGCCCTCGGCGCCGGGGTCCTGCGCCCGCACGCCGCGGCGGTTCTCGCCGTTCTCCTCGGAGCGGTACCAGAAGAACTCGCGCGCGCCGGGGGCCGCGAGGTCCATGGCGAGCGCCCAGTCGTAGCGCTCCTCGAGCAGCGCGCGCAGCTCGCCGACCGGCTGCTCGGGCCGCACGACGCGCTCCACGGCCATGCCGCGCGGGATGAAGGCGGCCACGGCGTCGGCCGTCGTCGCGTGGGCCTCGATGAGGATGGCGTGCAGCTGCTCGGTGGCCTCGCGGCACCCGGAGGAGGCGGCGACCGCGGCGATCTCGCGCCACGGCCGGCGCGGCGCGGTGCCGCCCACCAGCCCGCTGCGGGCGAGCTCGGCGACGGTCGCCGTGATCCGCTGGAGCGCGTCGGCGATGGCGGCGGGCTGCTCGAAGAGCAGCTCGCGCGGCGGCTCCTCGCGGTACTGGCGCTCGGCGCGCGCCAGGAGCTGCAGCACGCGGGTCGTGCACTTCGGCTCGATCGGGGCCGGTCGCGAGATCGCGTGGGCGAGGGCGACCTCGCGCGCGAGCACGTAGCTCGACAGCCACGCCGGCCAGCGGACGAGCGCGGCCACGGTGCCGATGCCCGACGAGTTGCCGACGCCGAGGCCGCGCGTGAGGGCCGGGTCGAGAGCTGGGGCGGCGGGGTTCCGCGCGCGGGCGGTGGCCTCGACGATGTCGCCGCCCGCGATCCTCCAGAGGAACAGGCTGAGGACGTCGGCGTGGTATGGGGAGGCCAGCGGGTGGTCGTCCGGGAGGCTGCGCCACGCCCTCGTGCCCGCGCGGCCGTTGCCGTAGTAGCCGGCGTTGCGGATGAGGTAGCCGCCCTTCGCCGCGAGGTGGGCCGCGGCGGGCTGGACGCCGCGGGCCAGCTCCGCGGCGACGTGCTCGAACAGCCGGTTGCTGCGGTTGGCGACCGTCCAGCCGTAGGTGTCGGCCGTGGTCCGCGCCCCCCACGCGCTCCGCGTGAAGGCGTCGTGGTCGCGCGCCAGGCGCTCCATGTCGGCCGGCCCGTCGAGGATCGCGCCGAAGAAGTCGTACTCGTCCTCGCGGATGCGCCCCTGGCGCGCCTCGTCCGGGGGATGGGCGAACACGCCGAAGTGGAACGTCACGCCCTCGGCCTCGATCTCGTAGACCGCGGTGCCGCACCCGTCGCCGTCGATGTCGAGGTGGCGGCGGGCGATCGACCAGCCGCGATGGAGCATGCGCCGGACGAGGCCGTTGGTGAAGCTCAGGCGCGTCGGCGGCATCGCCCGCAGCGCGTCCGGCGTCATGACCTCGTCCTCGCCGCGCAGGCAGCTCAGGACGTCCTCGAGCTCGGCGCCGAAGACGCCGCGCAGCCACTCCTCCCACGGGCCGAGGGGCAGCCGGCGCACGCCGGGGCCGGCCGCCGGGGGCGACGGGACGGCCATGGAGCGGGCGCTCACGCGCGCGCGGACCGGAACGGCGAACGGCTCACGCGGCGGTCTGCTCGCTGGCGAGCGGCGCCAGGCGCGCCTGCGGACGGCCGCGGCTGGCGGCGACGAGGGCGACCACGATCTCCGAGGCGCGCGGCGCGTCGGCGAGGCGCATCTCGAACGTCTGGTGGTGCGAGCGGATCGTCGCGTCGGTGATGTGCTTGAGCGGGACGTCGAACGAGCATCCGGCCGGAGCGCACTTCTCGACGGCGGGGAGCAGCGTCGTCGCCTCGGCGGCGCGCCGGAAGTG
>JAXDHC010000542.1:0-2821 GCA_034664705.1 Solirubrobacteraceae bacterium | reverse complement strand
ACCGGCTCGCGCACGCCACGACGAGGCCAACATGGCGGCGAGTGACAGGTTCGGCAGGAAGCCACGTCAAGAGCAGCCATCAGACTGTTGCTCCGCGGCAGATCTGACAGCCCGCTCAGTACCGCGGGGGCTAGCGCAACTCGCGCAGAGCGCAAGCGCCCACGGCGGCCACCGCACGGCTCCTCCTCTTGTCAAGGCGGGAGCTCCTGGCGTCAGTCGCTCGTGAGCAGTCGCCGAGCGAAGTCAGGAAGCCCGCCGCGACGGCCCGCCGCGGCTCTTTGCGACGGTCGGTAGTTCGGCGCCCGCCGCCCGTACCGCTTCGTGAGAGTTTTCGCGCCGACGATCGGCGCGGTGACGGCCGGGCGGTTCGTGACCCAGCTGTAGGCCACCTGGCTGGGCGTAACACTGATGCTTGCCGCGATGTCGCGGACGACGTCCAACGTGGCCCAGTTCTGGTCCTTCGCGGCGAGATCGCCGAAGATGTGGTCGTTCATCGGATTGCCGGCGCCCGCCCGGGTGTCGGTTCCGGCCTTCTCGCCCCTCTGGTACTTGCCGCTGAGGAACCCGGCAGCCAACGGAGACCACGGCAGCAGGCCGATGTTGTTGTCCAGGGCCGCCGCTCGCTCGGTCGCGTCGGTCCCGGTGCCAGCCGACAGCCGGGGGCGCCCATTCAGCGCCCAGATGCGCTCCGCGTCGCCGGATGCCCGCGGCCCGCACGCCCCTCGCCGTGAACCGGCCCCCTCTACCACGCCGTGGTCACCGTGACGGGACGAGATCGGAGCGGACAGCCTGGCATCGTCTGGCGAATGCTACGCGCCATCTGAGCCGACACGTCAGCAGGCACACGCGCCCGCAGTTCTGGAGGCTGCGGTTCCACAGGGAGCGACCGAGATGGCGCCTCCGATGCTCCGGCGGTCCGGCCATGAGCCCAGGCGCGAGCGTCGCCGCAGATCGTGGCAGCGACGGTCGCCGGACGCTTGCCGGTGACCGCGAAACGACCGCGGTGCGGGTACGGCCCCCGGCCGACCCGCTCAGGGCATTGAGGCAGGCTGGGTTTGGCGGAGACCTCGATGCGTCCCCGGTGCCGGCGCCCGCCGTCGGGCCCCGGCTCGCCGGCTGACCCGAAGCGGGCGCGCGCCAGCCGACGATCGGCGGTGGGCCTTCGGCATGCGGTTCGCGTGGGCCGGCGGCGTCGGCGCTCAACCCGCGTCAGTGCTGCGGATGGACGATCAGCAGGTCGCGGTGCACGCGCCGTGCGACCTCCGCGCTGACGGAGTGGCGCATGATCCGCTCGACGAGCCCCGGCTCGCGCGTCCCAACGATGACCAGGTCGACGTCACGCTCGTCGGCGAGCATGGCGATCGCTCCGGCCGGATCGCCGATCGCCGGCACCATCTCGGTCGAAATCCCCCGTTCGCCCAGGATGGCCCGCGCGTGCTCGAGCTGCTCACGATGCTGGTCCGGCGAATCCGTCGGGTCGACCGGACCAATCGAGCGCGGCGAACCGACCAGCAGCGGTGCGACGCTCGTCACGATCACCTCCGCGTGGAAGGCCTCGGCGAGCTGGGCAGCTCGCTCCAGCGCGCGCTTCGCGGTGTCCGTCTCGTCGTAGGCGACCAAGATGCGGTTCATGACAGCTCCTTTGGTGGGGATGGCCAAGGCGAGCCTACGCTCGGCCGCGAGACCCGGCGTCGGGGTTTCGCGCGGGATCTCGGTGTGGGAAAACCCTGAGGCTGGCGACGCCGCCGCGCTCTCCACGAAGCGCTTGAGACGGTCCCACGTCGCGCCGCTCCTGGCGCTTCCCCAGGCGAGCGATCAGTCGGCTTGACAGATCGAGGGTCCCTCGCGGCTCACGTGCCATAGCCATCGCATTCGCGCACCGCCGTCGACCGGGGCGAACGTCAGCGTCCCTCGATGTCACTGGGCGAGATCTGCTCGGCGCGGCCAGGCGCGGGCTGTATCGCGGCTCGCTGCGCTCATCGGGGACGAAGTCGAAGACCACCTCGACGGTCGCCGCATCACGATCTCGCCCTGATGTCCGCCATGTCGCTCTTCCTGAGTGAGCTCGGCTCACCGATCGAGGTGAGCCTCCGAGGCACCCGCCCGATCGCCATCCGGCAGACCGCGGCGTTACACGAGCCGGTACGGGCAGCTCTCCGGGCCAGGAACGTTGGGTTGTGCCGACGCCGGCGCGGTCGCTAAGCACGACAGTGGTCGCGCTCAACGACGCGCGGACCAAGCGGCGCCTCCGATTCCCAACACCCAAGGAGCGGCCGCTCATGAGCAAGGTCCTTTCCTTCACCCTTCGGCGTCGTCGGCGCCGTTGCGTTCACCGTCTCTCGGCGAGGGTTCGGCGCCATGCCGGGCCCTTGCCGTCGTGGCCACGGGTCGCCGCCGAACCCCCGAGCACTTCCGAAGCGAGGCGAGGACCGGGTAGCCTCGGCAGCGACCACGGGCCAGCTCATTGATCGACCACGGTGCACATTCCACGCTTGGCGAGGAGCGCCTGCTGCGCCTCCTGGACGTGGGGCGTGGGCTGGTGGCCGAGCTCGACCTCGAGAAGGTGCTGCATCGCGTGCTCGACGTGGCTCGCGAGCTCACCGGTGCCGAGTACGCGGCGGTCGGCGTGCTCGACGACCGACGCGAGCGCCTCGAGCGCTTCCTGACCGTCGGGATCGACGAGGCGACCCACGCGGCGATCGGCGACCTGCCGCGCGGCCACGGGATCCTGGGCGTGCTCATCTCCGACCCACGGCCGCTGCGACTCCACGACGTCGGCGAGCACGCACAGTCCTACGGCTTTCCGCTGTCCCACCCCCCG
>JAXDHC010000541.1:0-8724 GCA_034664705.1 Solirubrobacteraceae bacterium | reverse complement strand
AAGCGCTCGCCGCGCAGGCGCTCCTGCGCGCTGGCGGCGGCGAGGACGGCCTCCTCCCCGGCAGCCGGCTCGCCGTCGCGCGCCGCGTCGGTCGTCGTCCCGCCGAACCGCAGCTGCCCCGGCGCCGGGGCGCCGCCCGGCGGCTGGGCGCCGAGGGGCGGCGCGACGGCCGCCTGCGCCGCCGCGCGCGGCGCCGTGGTGTCGCCGCGGGCGTCGGCGACGTCGCGCACGCCCTCGAACGTCGCGGCGAAGACGGCGTCGAAGGCGCCGACGTGCTCGCGGCGGGACACGAGCGTGGCACGCGCGACCCAGTACAGGCGGTCGCGCGTCCGCGGCGTGGCGAGCTCCACCGCCTGCGCGAAGCGCGCCGAGCGGTCCGGCCCGACGGGCACGCCGGCCTCGCGCAGCCGGCGCCCGAAGGCGGCGGCCAGATCGGGCAGCCAGTCGGCGTCAGCCATGGACCAGCCACTCCAGGCCGCGCTCGCGCACGAGCTGCTGGTCGTCGCGGTCCTTGAGCACGGAGCCGAGCGTGCGCGCCGCGCCCGGGGCGTCGAGGGTCGCGAGCCCGAGCTCCTCCAGCGCGGCGACCCAGTCGATCGCCTCGGCGATGCCGGGCGGCTTCTGGACGTCGCTGCCGCGCAGGCGCGCGAGCGCGCCCGCCACCTCGATCGCCAGGCTCTGCGCGGTGCCGGGGACGCGGCGGCGCACGATCTCGGCCTCGCGCCGCGCGCTGGGGTAGTCGATCCAGTGGTAGAGGCAGCGGCGCTTCAGCGCGTCGTGCAGGTCGCGCGTCCGGTTCGACGTGAGGACGACGACCGGCGGGTGCGTCGCGCGGATCGTGCCGAGCTCGGGGACCGTGATCGCGCCCTCGGCCAGGAGCTCGAGCAGGAACGCCTCGAAGTCGTCGTCGGCGCGGTCGATCTCGTCGATGAGCAGGACCGCGGGCCGCGGGCCGGGATGCTCGAGCGCCCGCAGGAGCGGGCGTCGCACGAGGTACTCCTCGGCGAAGAGCTCCTCCTCGCCGAGGTCGCCGCCGCCGGCCTCCGCGAGGCGGATCCGCAGCAGCTGGCGGGGGTAGTTCCACTCGTACAGCGCCTCGGCGGCGTCGATCCCCTCGTAGCACTGCAGGCGGATCAGCGGGGTGTCGAGGAGGGCGGCGAGGGCTTTTGCCGCCTCCGTCTTGCCGACCCCCGCCTCGCCCTCGAGCAGCAGCGGCTGGGGAAGGCGCAGCGCGAGGAAGAGCGCGGTCGCGAGGCCGTCGTCGGCGAGGTAGCCGGTGTCGTCGAGCCGGGCGGTGAGCGCCTCCACGTCGGGCAGCAGCGAGCGGACCTCGGCGACGGCGCCGGCGCGTGCGCGGCCGCTCACGGCACGGCCTCGTAGGCCCAGGTGTCGACGTCGATCGGCACCGGCCCGGCCACGTCCACCTTCACCACGTCGTCGCCGCCCGCGGCGACGAGCTTCCAGACCGCCTTGTCGCCGTGCAGCTCGCGCAGCGTCCCGAACACCTCGCGCGCGAAGACGAACGGGTGGCCGAGGCCGTCGTCGTAGCGGCACACCGCGAGCCCGGCGTCCCCGCGCCCGGCCAGCAGCGCGGCCACGGTGTCGCACGTCATGCCGGGCTGGTCGCCGAGGAGCAGGACGAGCACGTCGGCCCGCGGGTCGAGCGCGTCCACCGCCGCCGCGATCGACGACGAGCACGCGGCGCCGCAGGTCTCGTCGACGACGACGTCGGCGCCCGCGAGGTTCACCTGCTCGCGCACCTCCGCCGCCGCGCCGCCGATCGCGACGACGAGCTGGTCGAAGCCGCACGCCCGCGCCGTGGCGATCGTGTGGTCGAGCAGCGTCGCCGGGCCGAACGGCAGCAGCTGCCTGAGCTGCCCGAGGCCCGCCGACGCGCCGGCCGCGAGCACGAGGCCCGCGACGAACGGCGCGCACGGCTCAGTGGGCTCGGGCATGGCCCAGCGGATCCGCGGCGAACCTGTCGCGGCAGCCCTCGCAGCAGAAGAACACCGTCGTGCCGGCGTGCTCGGCCCGCGCGGTCGCCGCGGTCACGGCGACCTCCATGCCGCAGACCGGATCCACCGCGGTGGCCGGTCCGGCGGGTGCGGGCGCGTCGGCGGGCGCCGGGCCGGTCATCCGCCGGCGGCGCACGTCGATCACCTCGGCGAGGATCGACAGTGCGATCTCCTCGGCCGTGTAGGCGCCGATGTCCAGGCCCGCGGGCGTTCGCACCCGTGCGCGGAGGTCGTCGGCGACGTCCAGCGAGGCCACGACCGCGGCGCCGCGCCGGCGGCTGGCCACGAGGCCGACGTACGACACGTGGTCGCGCAGGGCCTGCTCGAGGACGGCGGGCTCGTCGCGCCCGTGCGACGCGACGACGAGCGCGAGGTCGTCGGCCGCGGGCTCGCCGCCCTCGACCCCGAGGCCGACGCGGACGCCGAGCTCGGCGAGCGCGACGGCGACCGGCGTGTCGCCGACCACGACGACCCTCGGCGCGGGGACCCGGGGCTCGAGGAAGAGCTCGAGCGCCCCGCCGGACAGGCAGGGGTTGGCCACCGTGATCTCGCCCTCGACGTCCGGCACGCCGGAGCCCGGAGGCGCCTCCGGGACGATCCGCAGCAGCAGCGGCTCGCCGGTCTCCAGCACGCGGAGCGCGTGCAGGCGGACCGACTCCTCGGCGCACGAGCCGCCCACGAAGCCCTCGATCGTGCCGTCCGTGAGGACGAGCGCCGTGTCGCCGGCGCGCACGCTCGTCGGCCGCTGGCGGCGGACGACCGTGGCGACGACGAACGGGGTGCGGGCCGCCGCCAGGGCGTCGGCCCGCGCCTCGAGGGCCGCTCGGATCACTGCGGGGGCTCCACCGGCCCGTGCATCGCCGCCCACACGCGCGCCGGCGTGCACGGCATGTCGAGGTGGGTGACGTCGAACTCGTGGAGCGCGTCGACGATCGCGTTGACGAGCGCCGGCGGCGAGCCGACGGTCGCCGACTCGCCGATGCCCTTCGCGCCGATCGGGTGGTGCGGCGACGGGGTGACCGTGTGCCCGGTCTCCCAGTCGGGCACCTCCATCGCCGTCGGGATCAGGTAGTCCATGAACGACCCGTTCAGGCAGTTGCCGTCCTCGTCGAAGGAGATCAGCTCCATGAGCGCCATGCCGACGCCGTCGGCGAGGCCACCGTGGATCTGCCCCTCGATGATCATCGGGTTGATCCGCACGCCGCAGTCGTCCACGGCGATGAAGCGGCGCACGTGGACCATGCCCGTGCCCTTGTCGATGTCGACCACGGCGATGTAGGCGCCGAACGGGAACGTCAGGTTCGTCGGGTTGTACATCGTCTGGGCCTCGAGGGCGCCCTCGACATCGTCGGGCAGGTGCACGGTGCCGTGGGCGCCGAGCGCGATCTCCTGGATCGTCGCGCCCTTCTCGGGGTCGCCCTTGACGAACCAGCGGCCCTTCTCCCACTCGAGATCGGCGGGCGAGGCCTCGAGCATCGCCGCAGCGATCAGGCGCGCCTTGTCGCGCACCTTGCGGCTGACGATGGCCGCGGCGGCGCCGGAGACGGGCGTCGAGCGCGAGCCGTACGTGCCCAGCCCGAACGGCGTGATGTCGGTGTCGCCGTGGACGACCTCGATGTCCTCGGGCGGGATCCCGAGCTCCTCGGCGACGATCTGGGCGAACGTCGTCTCGTGGCCCTGGCCCTGCGTCTTGACGCTGATGCTCAGCACGGCCTTGCCGGTCGGGTGCACGCGCAGCTCCGAGCCGTCGGCCATGCCCAGGCCGGCGATGTCCATCTTCTCGCGCGGGCCGGCGCCGACGGTCTCCGTGAAGAACGCCATGCCGATGCCCATGAGCTCGCCGTTGGCGCGCTTCTCGGCCTGCTCGCGGCGCAGGTCGTCGTAGCCGGCCATCTCCATGGCCATCTTCATGGCCGCCGGGTAGTCGCCGGAGTCGTACGTCCAGCCGGTCTGGTTCTCGTACGGGAACTGGTCGGGCTGGATGAGGTTCTTCATCCGCAGCTCGGCCGGGTCCATGTCGAGCTCCTGGGCGAGCACGTCGACCATGCGCTCGACGAGGTAGACGGCCTCGGTGACCCGGAACGAGCAGGCGTAGGCGACGCCGCCCGGCGCCTTGTTCGTGTAGACGCCGGTGACCGCGCAGTGCGCGGCCTCGAGGTCGTACGAGCCGGTGAAGATGTGGAAGAAGCCGGCCGGGTACTTCGTGGGCTGCGCCGTGGCGTTGAACGCGCCGTGGTCGGCGAGCACCTTCGTGCGGACGGCGAGGATCTTGCCGTCCTTCGTGGCGGCCACCTCGCCGAACATGTGGTAGTCGCGGGCGAACCCGGTGGACATGAGGTTCTCGCTGCGGTCCTCCATCCACTTCACCGGCTTGCCCGTGACGATGGACGCGACGACGGAGCACACGTAGCCGGGGTAGATCGGCACCTTGTTGCCGAAGCCGCCGCCGATGTCGGGGGCGACCACCCGCACCTTGTGCTCGGGCAGTCCGGCGACGAGCGCGTACAGCGTGCGGTGGGCGTGCGGCGCCTGCGTCGTGCACCACAGCGTGAGCTTGCCCTCGGTCTTGTCGTAGCGCGCGACCGAGCCGCAGGTCTCCATCGGCGCGGGATGCACCCGCGGGTAGAGCATCTGCTGGCTGACGACCACGTCGGCGCGCTCGAAGACGGCGTCGGTCGCCGCCTTGTCGCCCGCCTCCCAGTCGAAGATGTGGTTGTCGGCCTTGCCCTCGATCTCGTCGCGGACGACCGGCGCGCCGGGGTCGAGCGCCGTGCGGGCGTTGACGACCGGCGGCAGCGGCTCGTACTCGACGTCGATGAGCTCGAGCGCGTCGCGGGCGGCGTAGCGGTCCTCCGCCACGACGAACGCGACCTCCTGGTGCTGGAAGCGGACCTTGTCGGTCGCCAGCACGTTCTGCACGTCGGCCGACAGCGTCGGGATCCACGCGAGGTTCAGGCCCTCGAGGTCCTTGCCCGTGAGGACGGCGTGGACCTTGGGGTGCTGCAGCGCCGCGGAGGTGTCGATCGAGACGATCCGCGCGTGCGCCAGCGGGCTGCGCAGGACGGCGCCGTGGAGCATCCCCGGCAGCTGGATGTCGTCGACGAAGTTGCCCTGGCCGCGGATGAGCCGCGGGTCCTCCTTGCGCTTGAGGCGGCCGTAGCCGATCGGCCGGTCTTCGACGGTGGCCATCAGCCCGTCACCTCCTCGGTCGCGCCGGCGATCCGCTCCGCGGACGCCGGCTGGTGCTCGGCCGCCCAGCGGATCGAGCGCACGATGGTCGCGTAGCCGGTGCAGCGGCAGATCTGGCCGCTGATCGCCTCGCGGATCTCCTCCTCGGACGGGTCCGGGTTGCGCTCGAGGAGCGCCTTGGCGGTGAGCATCATGCCCGGTGTGCAGAAGCCGCACTGCAGGCCGTGCTCCTCCATGAAGCCCTGCTGGACGGGGTCGAGCTCGCCGTCGCGCTCCATGCCCTCGACGGTGCCGATCTCGTGGCCGGACGCCATCGCCGCCAGGACGGTGCACGACTTCACCGGCTCGCCGTCCATGAGGACGACGCAGACGCCGCAGTTGCTCGTGTCACAGCCCCAGTGGGTGCCGGTGAGGCCGAGATGGTCGCGGAGGAAGTGCACGAGCAGGAGGCGGGGCTCCACCTCACGCGTGACCTCGTCGCCGTTGACGGTCATCGTGACTTGCATCGGTCTCTCCTAGACGTCCTGGGCCAGTGCGCGCGCGGCGGCGCGGCGCAGGGCGCGGTGGCTGAGCTCGCGGGCGAGGTGGAGCTTGTAGTCCACCGGTCCGCGCTGGTCCTCGACCGGCGAGCACTCCTCGGCGGCGAGCTTCGCCGCGTCGGCGAACAGGCTCTCCGACGGGGTCTGGCCGACGAGCGCCTCCTCGGCGCGGCGGGCGGTGACCTCGTGGGCGCCGACGGCGGTCAGGGCGACGCCGGCGCGGCTGATCGTCGTGCCCTCCATCCAGAGCGCGGCGCCGGCCGCGGCCACGGCCCAGTCGCCCCGGCGGCGCTCGACCTTCTCGTAGGCGCTGCCGCCGTGGTCGCCGGCCGGGAAGCGGATCTCGACGAGCATCTCGCCGTCGCCGACCGCGGTCTCGTACGGGCCCTCGTGGAACTCCGCCATCGAGAGGACGCGATCGCCGCCGCGCCCGCGGACGACGACGCTGGCGTGGGCGGCCGCGCACACCGCCGAGAGGTCCTCGGCCGGGTCGGCCTGGCAGAGCGCGCCGCCGATCGTGCCGCGGTTGCGGACCACCGGGTCGGCGATGACCTCCTCGGCGTCGCACACGATCTGCAAGCGGCGCTGCATGAGCGGCGACTCGAGGAGCTCGCGGTGGCGGGTCATCGCCCCGACGCGGATCTCGTCGCCCTCCTCGCGGATGTACGCGAGGTCGTGGAGGTCGTTGATGTCGATCAGGTGCTCGGGCGAGGCCAGGCGCAGCTTCATCATCGGCAGCAGGCTGTGCCCGCCCGCGATGATCCGCGCCTCCGGCCCGAGCCGCTCCAGCAGCTCGAGCGCATGGTCGACGCTGGTCGCCCGCTCATATTCGAAGGGTGCCGGAACCTGCACGCTCTCTCCTCTCGCTCGGCGCTCCCCTTGCGAACGACCCTTCCAGCGTGGGAGGGTCGCGTCAACACCGACTTAGGTGTTCACTTAATCCGCCTCGTCGCCGCACGCTTCGCCCGCCTCGTGACCCTCGGCCAGCTGCGCTCGTTCGCCACCGTCGCCCGGCTCGGGTCGGTCAAGGCGGCCGCGAAGGAGCTCGGCGTCAGCGAGCCGGCGGTCTCGGAGGCGGTCAAGGCGCTGCGGCGCGACCTCGGCGACGAGCTCTTCGTACGCCGCAGCGGCGGGATCGCCCTCACCGCGGGCGGCGAGCGGCTCGCCGGCGCCGCGGCGGAGATCCTCGGCATCGCCGACCAGGCGCGGCGCGCCGTGCGCGAGGCGCACGGCGAGGCGGTCCTGCTGCGCGTCGCGACGACGGCGACGGTGTCCGAGCACGTCGTCGCCCCGCTGATCGACGCATTCTGCCGCCGCACGCCGCACGTCGAGGTGTCCGTCGAGGTCGAGGCCGCGGGCGCGTTCGCGGACATGATCGGCAACCGGCGGGCCGACGTCGCGCTCGGCCCGCGGCCCGCGGCCGAGAGCGCGCTCGGGCTGGAGTCCGTGCCGTTCCTGCGCTACCGGCTGAACGTGGTCGCCGCGCGCGGGCACCGGCTCGCGGGCGTGAGCGACGTCGCCGCCAGCGCGCTGGCCGGCGAGCGCTGGCTCGTCGGCCCGTCCGGCGCCGACCCGGCCAAGACCGTCGGCGCGTTCCTCGCCGCCCACCGCGTCGCGCCGCAGGCGGTCCACACCTACGCCAGCGAGGCCGCGGCGCTCGCGGCCGTCGAGGCGGGGCACGGCATCGCCCTGGCGGTCGCGCAGACCGTGGTCGACCAGCTGCGCCGCGGCGACCTCGTCCGCCTGGACGTCCGCGGCACGCCACTGCAGGGCCTGTGGCACGCGACGTGCCTGCCGCCCGACCGCCGCACCGCGGCCGCCTGGGCGCTCATGCGCTTCGTGACGACGCCCGAGGCGGTGCAGGCCATGCTCACCGGCAGCACGGGCGTGCCGGCGGGGCGCTTCCGCGCGGCGACGTACGTGACGTTGTGGAGCTAGGGCTTCGTGGTCCTTCGGTGGCGCTGCGCGCGCGGGAGGGCTCGCTCGACGACGAGTCTCGAGTTCGGGGCCGTTTTCCGTCCCGAAGTCGACACTCGCCGGAGCCGGGTCGATTTCTTGCTGCTCTACGACCGTTCTTCGCCCCGGCCGCGCGCCGTCTCAGCCCCTCACCCGGCCGCCTCGGCCCGCGACGCGAAGTACCGCGCCCAGCCCGCCCACAGCATGTGGGGCGGCATGGCCTGGAGGAACGCCTGGGTCTCCTCCCCGTTCGTGTGGCGGTCGACCTCCTCGATGACCGCGTCGGCGTAGGCGTCCGAGTCGGTGCGGCGGGAGACCTCCGCCCAGCGGTCCAGGTTCTCGCGGAGGGTCTCGATGTGATGCTCGACGTCGTCCCACGCGCCGAAGTGCGTGATGCCGATGCGCTCGGGCCGCCACGCCGCGACGGTCCGCAGGGACGCGTGCCAGGCCTCGAGGTCGATGTCCGGCGGCGGGGTCGGCGGGAGGACCGGGCCGTCGGCGATGCGCACGCCGGCGACGTCGCCGACGAGCGCGGTGCCGGTCGGCTCGTGCAGGTAGCTGACGTGGTGCCACGCGTGGCCGGGCGTGTACTCCACGCGCCACGGGCCCATGCGCTCGCCGCCGGAGAGCACCCGCAGGCGGTCCTCGGGGACCGGCACCATCTCGCCCCACAGGCGATCCATGTCATCGCCGTAGATCCGGCCCGCGCTCGCCATCAGCTTCGACGGGTCGGCCATGTGGCGGGCGCCGCGCTCGTGGACCCAGACCTCCACGTCGGGCCAGCGCGCGACGAGCGCCCCGGTCGCGCCCGCGTGGTCGAGGTGGATGTGGGTCAGCAGGATCTTCGCCGGCACGAAGTCGCCGAGCGCCTCGAGCAGCGTGTCGATCGTGACGGCGGGGCCCGGATCGACGAGCACGTCTTCCAGCTGGTAGCAGCACACGACCTGCGGCACGCCGAGGTGGCGGACGTCGATCTCACGCATGGCCGACCACCAGGTCCTGGACGCTCATGCCGTCCTCGTGGC
>JAXDHC010000540.1:0-6075 GCA_034664705.1 Solirubrobacteraceae bacterium | reverse complement strand
GACGAGGACACCGCGCGCACCGCGGTGCTCGCGCACTCGCAGACGCGCCCGCCTGTCGAGCTCACCTTCGGCGGCCTGCGCGACCAGGTCGCGCGGGCGCGGGCGGGGCTGCAGCGCCTCGGCGTCGGCCCCGGCGACCGCGTCGTCGCCTACCTGCCGAACATCCCCGAGACGCTGGTCGCGTTCCTGGCGACGGCGAGCCTCGGCGCGGTGTGGGCGGCCTGCGCCCCCGAGTTCGGCGCGCGGGCGGTGATCGACCGCTTCGGGATCGTCGAGCCGAAGGTCCTGCTCGCCGTCGCCGGCTACGGCTACGCCGCCAAGCACATCGACCGCCGCGCCGAGGCGGCGGCGATCCGCGCCGAGCTGCCGACGCTCGAGCACGTCGTCCACGTGCCCTACGCCGGCGGCGAGGCCGACGCCCTGCCCGGCACGGTCGGGTGGGAGGACCTGCTCGCCGAGCCCGGCGCGCTCGCGTTCGACCCGGTCGCGTTCGACCACCCGCTGTACGTGCTGTTCTCCTCGGGGACGACCGGGCTGCCGAAGCCCATCGTCCACGGCCACGGCGGCATCCTCGTCGAGCACCTCAAGAACCACGGCCTGAGCTGGGACATCCGCGCCGGCGACCGCCTCATGTGGTTCACGACGACGGCGTGGATGATGTGGAACGCGCTGGTCTCGGCGCTGCTCATGCGCGCGTCGATCGTGATGCTCGACGGCCACCCGGGGCACCCCGACCTCTCGCACCAGTGGCGGCTCGCCGAGGAGACGCGCCCGACGCTCATGGGGGCGAGCCCGACGCTGCTCATGGGCTGCCGCAAGGCCGGCCTGCAGCCGGGGGCGGAGTTCGACCTGTCGAGCATCCGCCAGCTCGCCGCGGCGGGATCGCCGCTGCCCGTCGAGGGCTTTCAGTGGGTCTACGAGCAGCTCGGGCCCGACGTCCTGCTCAACGTGGGCAGCGGCGGCACCGACGTCTGCAGCGGCATCGTGCAGGGGAGCCCGCTCCAGCCCGTCTACGCGGGCGAGATCGCCGGGCGCTGCCTGGCCGTGGACACCGCCGCCTTCGATCCCGCCGGCCGCGAGGTCGTCGGCGAGCTCGGCGAGCTCGTGATCCGCTCGCCGATGCCGTCGATGCCGGTCGGCTTCTGGAACGATCCCGGCGACGAGCGCTACCACGCGTCCTACTACGAGGACTACCCCGGCGTCTGGCGCCACGGCGACTGGATCCAGTTCACCGAGCGCGGCAGCTGCGTGATCACCGGGCGCTCGGACGCCACGCTCAACCGCGGCGGCGTGCGGATGGGCACCGGCGAGTTCTACGAGGTGATCGAGGAGCTCGACGAGGTGCTCGACAGCCTCGTCGTCCACCTCGAGGACCGCGAGGGCGGCGCCGGCGAGCTGCTGCTGTTCGTCGTGCTGCGCGACGGCGCCGCGCTCGACGACGACCTCCGGCGGCGGATCGCGACCGCGCTGCGCGGCCAGCTCTCGCCGCGCCACGTGCCCGACGTCGTCGAGGCCGTGCCGGCGATCCCGCGCACGCTGACGGGCAAGAAGCTCGAGCTGCCGGTCAAGCGCATCCTGCTCGGCGCGCGCCCGTCGGAGGTCGCCAGCCGCGACGCGCTCGCCGACCCGGACGCGATCGACGCCTACGCGCGCTTCGCGCGCCGGCCCGCGTCGGCCTGAGGCGCGCGCGGGCGCGCGGTCAGGCGAACGCCCAGTCCGGCAGGTCGTTGGGGTCGTCGGTGTCGAAGACGATGACGTCGCCGCCGCTGCCGCCGGTCGCGACGATCTGCGCGGCGGCGCGCTCGGCGTCGTCGAGCAGCGCGTCGCGCGACCGCTCGAACGCCAGCGACGGCCCGTCGGTCACGACGTAGCCGCCCCCGGCGCGGGCCGGGAGCACGTACGCGGTCGGGCGGGCGCCGCCGCGCCGGCGCGACCAGCGCAGCAGCAGCGGGTCCACGATGGAGAGTCCGCCGCCCTCCGCGCGCTCGACGACGGCGCGGGCGAGCAGGCCCTCGGTCGCGCGCTGGGCGCTGCTGCGGTTGCGCAGGCCCGTGAGCGGCAGCGCGCTGGCCTCCGTCGGGGAGAGCCCGGAGGCGATGGCCAGCAGCACGCGCCGCTCGTTCGCGCTCAGGCTCTCCCAGAGGCCGCGCATCTCGGGGTCGACGCTGCGCATGGTCGCCTCGTGGGCCGCCTTGAGCAGCGCGACGTCGGCCGCCGACCCGGCCGGCGTGACGTCCCAGAGCCGGTGGGCGAGGAGCATCAGCCGCTGCGGATGGCCCTCGGCGACGTGGACCAGGGGCCACAGCGCCTCCCCGGCGTCCTTGGCGGAGGCGGCGAAGCGCGCGGCGACGTGCGCCGCGGCCTGGTCGTCGGCGAGCCGGTCGAGCCGGACCAGCTCCGCCTGGCCGTACAGCGGTCGCGCGCGATCCTCGAACAGCGCGCGCAGCATCGACGGCTCCGATCCGGAGAAGACGTAGCCGGCCGCGTCGGCGTGGTGCTGCAGGTGGCTGCGGAAGACGCCGTCCATCCCGGGGAGGTCGACGAGCGCCTGGAACTCGTCGAAGACGACGGCGACGCGGCGATGGTCGCGCTCGGCGAGCCGGACGGGAAGGTCGAGCAGCGCGTGGACGGCGGCGATCGGGTCGGGCCGCGGCGTGCGCTGCAGCACGATGCCGGTGACCGGCGTGCCGATGCCGACGCTCTGGAGATGGTCGCCGACGAACCGCGCGAGCGGGCCGCGCAGGGCGCGGTAGGCCGACTCCAGGCGCGCGGCGACGTCCGCGATGCTGAGCACGTCGCTGAGGTCGACGAGCACTCCGAGCATGCCCGCGTCGTCCTCGGCGGAGCGGATGAGCTGCTTGAGCAGGCTCGTCTTCCCGTAACGCCGCGGCGCGTAGACGGTCGCGTTGTGCCCGCCCTCGACGAGGGCCAGCAGGCGGGCGACGTCGTCGGCCCGGCCGATCGCCTCGTCCGGCGTGAGCGGCCGCGAGTAGACGAAGGGGTTCAGCGGCGGGGGTGGCGCGGTACGCGCGGGCACACGCCGATTGTACGCAAGTTGCGTACGGAACGGACCGCAGTTAGCGTACGACGGCGGGCGCGCGGCGCGGCTCGCCTCAGAGGTCCGAGCGCCGCGGCGGCGACGCGCCGGCGCGCTCGCACGTGCGGGCCGCGACGATGCAGGCGAAGCGGGTCGCCTCGACGGCGGTGTCGACGTCGGCGAGGGCCTCGCGCCCGAGGCCCTTCTCGTGCCACCACGAGAGGAACCCGCCGGCGAACGCGTCCCCGGCGCCGATCGTGTCGACGACCTCGATCGCCGGCGCGGCCACGGCCTCCGCGCGGTCCGCCGAGACGACGACCGCGCCGTCGCCGCCGCGGGTCAGCACGGCGATCGACGGCCCGTCGGCCATCAGCGCGCGCGTCGCGTCCACGGGATCGCGGCCGGGGTCCAGCCAGGCCACGTCCTCCTCGCTCACCTTGAGCAGGTGGCTGCGCGCGAGGATCCAGCCGAGGCGACGCCGGTAGGCCGCGGGGTCGCGGATGACGTCGGGCCGGCAGTTGGGGTCCACGGCGACGAGCGCGGTCGCCGACAGGCGGTCGACGACGGCCTCGAGCGCGCTGGCCATCGGCTCGAGCACGAGGCCGAGCGTCCCGACGAACACCGTGTGGACCTTCTCGGGGAGCGCCGCGAGCGCGGCCTCGGAGGTGAGGCCGGCCGCCGAGGTGCCCTGCGCGTAGAAGCGATATCGCGAGACGCTGCCGCCGTCGCCGAGCTCGGCGAGCGCCAGCGTGGTCGGGTCCTCGGTGCGCACGACGGACTCCAGCCGGACCCCGTCGTCGACGAGGATGCGCTCGAGGCGCGCGCCGAAGCGGTCGTCGGAGAGGCGCCCGAGGTAGGCGACGGGCCGCTCGAGGCGGGCGATCGCGCGGGCGGCGTTGAACGGCCCGCCGCCGGGGTGGGCCGTGAGCTCCTCGCCGTCGTCGGAGAGGACGACGTCGTAGAGCGCCTCCCCGCCGACGAGGATCACGCCTCCGTCGGGCGTCGGGGCGGAAGCGGCGGTCATGGGCAGGGGTCTCCGGGGACGGGCACGGAAGGGTCGGCGCATTGTCGCCGCACGGCGGGCCGGATGTCACCCGGGTGCGGGCGGGCGCGGTCGGCCCAGCACGCGCGGGAGCGCCAGGAGCACGCGCAGGTCGCCGCGCGGGCGCAGGCGGCGGCGCAGCAGGAGCGCGCGGGGGTCCGCGCGGCCGGCGAACACGTCGGCCCAGTCGGCGAAGCGCATGCGCAGCGTGACGTCGGGCTCGCGGGCGCGGCCGGGCGCCGCGGACGCGCCGTCGGGACGCAGCGTGAGGTGCCACGGGGGCGCGTCGCCGAAGTCCCACTGGATGGTGGTCCCGGGGCGCACGGCGCGCGGGTCGGCCTGGCGGCGGAGGGTGTCGAACATGATCGCGACGGCCTCCGGGTCCTGGTCCACCGGCCCGTCGCCGGGGCCGATGAGGTTCGCGCGGAGCAGGAGCTGCCCGCGCAGCGCGCGCTCGCGGGCGGGCATCTCCATCGGCAGGGGGAAGCGCGGAAGGTCGTCGACGGGCAGGCCGATCGCGCGCAGCCGCTGCTCCAGCGACGCCGCGCCCGCCTCGCCGAGGTCCTCCAGGGTGAAGCCGAAGCACTCGGTGTAGCGGCGGTCCCATCCCGGCGGCCTGGGGACCGCCATGATCCACGGCAGCGCCTCGCGGAGGACCTGGAGGATCGCCTCGCCGATCTCGCCGGGGTCCTCGCGATACAGGTCGGCGAGGAGCTTCACGCCGAAGCCGATGTGGCGCTGCTCGTCCAGCGCGACGTGGCGCATGCCCTCGCGGAAGCCGGGCAGGACGTCGAGCGCCGCGAGCGAGGCCTCGATCATGTGCTGGCCGGGCTGGGCCAGCGTCGCCTCGACGACGACGTGGTAGAGGGTCACGGCGCCGGCGAGGCGCCGCGGCGAGCGGTCGGCGCGCAGCTCCCCGGCCATGCGGTCCAGGCGGCCGAAGACCTGCCGGTGGCCCCACGTGAGCTCGCGTTCGGTCGCGGCGAGGGCGCTGGCCACGGACCCGTCGCCGTGGCCGACGACCTCGTGCATGAACCGCTTGAAGAAGACGCTGTGGCGGGCCTCGTCGGCCTGCTGTGTGGCGAGGAAGTACTTCTGCTCCTCGCGCGGCGCCGCGTCGATATACGGCGACAGGTCGTCCGCGACGGCGTCCTCGCCGTGGAAGAACAGGGCGTAGAGCCAGAGCGCGCCGCGTCGCTGCTCGTCGGTGAGCCGCTCGCGCCAGTCCTCGCGATCGCGCGAGAAGTCGATCTCCGTGGCCGACCAGTGGCCGCGCTCCCAGCGCGCGTAGAGGTCG
Organism: Solirubrobacteraceae bacterium; assembly: GCA_034664705.1. GTDB lineage: Bacteria > Actinomycetota > Thermoleophilia > Solirubrobacterales > Solirubrobacteraceae > JAOPZW01. The sequence goes on along the minus strand of JAXDHC010000540.1, from coordinate 699 downwards.
GCGTAGGAGATCGCGTCCGTGACCGCCGGGGCGGTGCTGAGCGCCATGGCGCCATTGTTCCTGACTCATTGGTCAGTTGCGAAGTGACGTTCGTCACACTGTTGTCGGGCCACGCCCGGCGCGACGCGTCGCCGGGAGCGCTCGCTACCCTCGGGGCACGTGAGCCATGACCGTGAAAAGGGCCCCTCGGGTGTCTCGGTCGCCACGCTGCTGATCGCCAGCGCCTCGTCGCTCGCGGCAGCCATCGTCGTCTCGAGGGTGTGGGGCGGCGGCACGCTGATCGGCGCCGCTGTGACGCCGGTGATCGTGGCGTTGGTGTCCGAGGGCCTCCGTCGCCCGGCGCAGGTGGTGACCACCGTGCGCGAGACCCGCTCCGCCCGCTACGACCCGGTGGCCGAGGGGCGCCGCGGGATGAGCGAGGGCGACCTCGAGACCGCGCGCCCGGCGCGCGCCGGCGCCGGCCCGCAGCGCACGGTCCACCGGGCCGCGGCGCGCCCGGCGCGCTCGCGGGTGCGCCTCGGGCTCGCCGTGGCCACCGGCCTCGCGGCGTTCGTCGTCGCCGGTGTGGTCCTGACCGGCTCGGAGCTCGTGTTCGGCAACTCGGCCGTCTCCTCGTCCCAGAAGCGCACGACGTACCTCGGCGGCGAGAGCAGCAAGCCCGCCGCGACGTCCGACGAGAAGACCACGACGACGGTGACG
>JAXDHC010000539.1:0-6314 GCA_034664705.1 Solirubrobacteraceae bacterium | reverse complement strand
ACGACCGTCCGGGCGATCAAGCACCACGGCGGGATCGAGGACGACCCCCGCGTCGATCGCCAGCAGGGCGTCTCCGCGATCGAGACCGGCATGGCCAATGTGCGCCGTCACCTCGAGATCATCCGCCAGTTCGGCCTGCCCGCCGTGGTGGCGGTCAACCGCCGCCCGGGGGACACCAACGAGGAGGTCGAGCTCGTCAAGCGCCTGGCGCTCGAGGCCGGCGCGTTCGGCGCCGAGGCCAACGAGGGCTTCGCCAAGGGCGGCGCCGGCGCCGCCGACCTCGCCACCGCGGTGGTCGAGGCCTGCGAGCAGCCCAACTCGTTCGCTCCGCTGTACGAGGACGACGACACGATCCAGGACAAGATCGAGGCGATCGCCACGAAGGTCTACGGCGCCAAGGACGTGTACTTCTATCCCGAGGCGGAGCAGAAGATCGGCCAGTTCATGAAGGACGGGCTGGGACACTTCCCGATCTGCATGGCCAAGACCCACCTCTCGCTGTCGTCGGACCCGAAGCTGCTCAACGCGCCGGAGGGCTTCACGCTCCCCGTGCGCGACATCCGTGCCTACACGGGCGCCGGCTGGCTGGTGCCGCTCTGCGGCGACATCACGCAGATGCCGGGCCTGGGCAAGACCCCCGCGGCCCTCAACGTCGACATCGACGAGCAGGGGCGCACCGTGGGCCTGTTCTAGCCGGAGGGCACATGGGCGCCTTCGCCGACCACACCCTGCACGACCTGCTCGACGCCGTCGCCGCTCAACGGCCGGCGCCGGGCGGGGGGTGCTCGGCGGCGTGGGCGGCCTCGATGGGCGCCGGCCTCGTCGAGATGGCGGCATCGTTCACGCTGGCACGCCCGCGCTACGCGGGCGTGCACCGGCGCATGCTCGACGTCCGCAAGGAGGCCACGGGGCTGCGCCGCCGGCTCGTGGAGCTCGCCGAGAGCGACGCCGAGACCTACGAGGCCGTCGTCGCCGCGATGCGGCTGCCGGCCCAGCACCCGGACCGGCGGCAGCTGCTCGACGACGCGCGCTCGCAGGCCGCCGAGACGCCGATGGCCATCACCGAGGCCGCCGCGGACGTCGCCGAGCTCGCCGCCGAGACGGCGCGCAGCGGCAACGAGCACCTCGAGGGCGACGCCACCACCGGCGCGCTGCTCGCCGAGGGCGCGTGCCGCGCCGCCGCCCGGCTCGTGGAGATCAACCTCGCGCAACGGCCCGACGACCCGCGCCTGGCGCGCGTCGCCGAGGCGGTCCGGCGGGCCGCCTCCGCCCGCGACGGCGCCCTGCGCGCCCGCCAGGAGGCCCTCTCATAGCCGGCGCGGCCGGTGACCGGAGGCCGTCGCTCGTCGACAGCGCCGAGGAGGCGCTGCGCAACTGGCTCGCCCCCGGCCGCCACCGCGCCGGTGACCGGCTCCCGCCCGAGCACGACCTCGCCGCGATGCTCGGCGTCTCGCGCGGGACGCTGCGCACGGCGCTGCAGCGCCTCGAGGCGAGCGGCGAGATCGTCCGCCGCCAGGGCAGCGGCACCTTCGTCGGCCAGGTCGCGGTGCCCACCGCCTTCGTCGAGGGGCTCGAGCGCCTGGAGCCCTACTCGATGCTCGCCCGCCGGCGCGGGGTCGAGCTCGGCGTCCGCGACGTCACGATCGAGGAGCGTGCGCTGAGCGCGGAGCTCGCCCGTCGGTTCGGCCTCGAGCCCGGAACCGTGGCCCCGCACATCTCGCGCGTCGTGCTCGCCGACGGCGAGCCCGCCGCCTTCATGGCCGACGTCGTGCACCCGGACGTGCCGCTGCCGGGCGACGCCGCGCTGCGGCGCGCGCTCGAGCGCGGCGAGATGATCCTCGACGTCCTGCTCGAGCAGGGCGTGCCGATCGCCTTCGCCACGACCCGCGTCATGCCGCAGATGATCACGCCGCGCGAGCGCGTGGGCCAGTTGTTCGGCGTGCGCCGCACCACGGCCGTGCTCGAGCTCGACGAGACGATCCACGTCACCTCCGGCGAGGTCGTCCACCACTCGCGCGACCTGTTCGCCCCGGGCGGAATGGACCTGCACGTCGTGCGCGGCCTGGACGCCGCGGGACCCGCGCAGGTCAACCCGGCGCCGCCCGACGCCGGGCCGCGGCGCCGGCGCCGCGCCGGCCCGCGGGCGACCCGGGACGCCGGCTCGGCCCCTCGCGCGCGCTGAGCGGCATCGGCGGGCGCCACGGCGGGTAGCGCCGTGTGCGATGGCGGCGTTCCGGGCATCCGGCGGCGAGGTCGAGGTCGGCGGGCGGCGCCTGGCGATCCGCAACCTCGACCGCGTGCTGTACCCGCAGACCGGGACGACGAAGGGCGAGCTGCTCGGCTACTACGTGGCCGTCGCCGACGTGATGCTCGCGCACCTGCGCGGCCGCCAGCTGCACATGCACCGATACCCCGAGGGCGTCGGCGGCCCGCACTTCTGGCAGAAGGGCTGCCCCGAGCACAAGCCGCCGTGGGTGCCGACCGCGCCCGTGTGGAGCGCGGAGAAGAACGCCGACATCGAGTACTGCGTGGTCGACGATCTCGCGACGCTGCTGTGGGCGGTGAACATCGGCAGCCTGGAGCTGCACACGTCGCTGCACCGCGCCGAGGACCTGCACCGCCCGACGGTGCTGGCGTTCGACCTCGACCCCGGCGAGGGGACGGACATCCTGGCGTGCTGCGAGGTCGGCCTGCGGCTGCGCGAGCTCTTCGGCGGGCTGGGCCTGCGCAGCCACGCCAAGACGTCGGGCTCCAAAGGGCTGCAGGTCTACGTGCCGCTGAACACGCCAACCACGTATGCCGAGACGAAGCCGGTCGCGCGCGCCGTCGCCGAGCTGCTCGAGGCCGAGCGCCCGGACGCGGTCGTGTCGCGGATGGCGAAGCGCCTGCGCGCCGGCCGCGTGCTCGTCGACTGGAGCCAGAACACCGAGCACAAGTCGATGGTCTGCGCCTACTCGGTCCGCGCGAAGGCGCGGCCGACGGTGTCGGCGCCGGTGACGTGGGCCGAGGTCGAGTCCGCCGTCGACGCCGGCGACCCCGTCCGCCTCGTGTTCGAGATCGGCGACGTGCTCGAGCGCGTCGAGGAGCATGGCGACCTCTTCGCCGGCGTGCTCACCGACCGCCAGGAGCTCCGGCCGGCCGCCGCCACGGCCGAGGGCCCTCGGCCGTGGCGGCGGCCGGCCGGAGCTCCTGGCGGTCGGTGAGCACGCCGGCGAAGAGGTCGCCATGCTCCTCGACGCGCTCGAGCACGTCGCCGATCTCGAACACGAGGCGGACGGGGTCGCCGGCGTCGACGGCGGACTCGACCTCGGCCCACGTCACCGGCGCCGACACCGTCGGCCGCGCCTTCGCGCGGACCGAGTAGGCGCAGACCATCGACTTGTGCTCGGTGTTCTGGCTCCAGTCGACGAGCACGCGGCCGGCGCGCAGGCGCTTCGCCATCCGCGACACGACCGCGTCCGGGCGCTCGGCCTCGAGCAGCTCGGCGACGGCGCGCGCGACCGGCTTCGTCTCGGCATACGTGGTTGGCGTGTTCAGCGGCACGTAGACCTGCAGCCCTTTGGAGCCCGACGTCTTGGCGTGGCTGCGCAGGCCCAGCCCGCCGAAGAGCTCGCGCAGCCGCAGGCCGACCTCGCAGCACGCCAGGATGTCCGTCCCCTCGCCGGGGTCGAGGTCGAACGCCAGCACCGTCGGGCGGTGCAGGTCCTCGGCGCGGTGCAGCGACGTGTGCAGCTCCAGGCTGCCGATGTTCACCGCCCACAGCAGCGTCGCGAGATCGTCGACCACGCAGTACTCGATGTCGGCGTTCTTCTCCGCGCTCCACACGGGCGCGGTCGGCACCCACGGCGGCTTGTGCTCGGGGCAGCCCTTCTGCCAGAAGTGCGGGCCGCCGACGCCCTCGGGGTATCGGTGCATGTGCAGCTGGCGGCCGCGCAGGTGCGCGAGCATCACGTCGGCGACGGCCACGTAGTAGCCGAGCAGCTCGCCCTTCGTCGTCCCGGTCTGCGGGTACAGCACGCGGTCGAGGTTGCGGATCGCCAGGCGCCGCCCGCCGACCTCGACCTCGCCGCCGGATGCCCGGAACGCCGCCATCGCACACGGCGCTACCCGCCGTGGCGCCCGCCGATGCCGCTCAGCGCGCGCGAGGGGCCGAGCCGGCGTCCCGGGTCGCCCGCGGGCCGGCGCGGCGCCGGCGCCGCGGCCCGGCGTCGGGCGGCGCCGGGTTGACCTGCGCGGGTCCCGCGGCGTCCAGGCCGCGCACGACGTGCAGGTCCATTCCGCCCGGGGCGAACAGGTCGCGCGAGTGGTGGACGACCTCGCCGGAGGTGACGTGGATCGTCTCGTCGAGCTCGAGCACGGCCGTGGTGCGGCGCACGCCGAACAACTGGCCCACGCGCTCGCGCGGCGTGATCATCTGCGGCATGACGCGGGTCGTGGCGAAGGCGATCGGCACGCCCTGCTCGAGCAGGACGTCGAGGATCATCTCGCCGCGCTCGAGCGCGCGCCGCAGCGCGGCGTCGCCCGGCAGCGGCACGTCCGGGTGCACGACGTCGGCCATGAAGGCGGCGGGCTCGCCGTCGGCGAGCACGACGCGCGAGATGTGCGGGGCCACGGTTCCGGGCTCGAGGCCGAACCGACGGGCGAGCTCCGCGCTCAGCGCACGCTCCTCGATCGTGACGTCGCGGACGCCGAGCTCGACCCCGCGCCGGCGGGCGAGCATCGAGTAGGGCTCCAGGCGCTCGAGCCCCTCGACGAAGGCGGTGGGCACCGCGACCTGGCCGACGAAGGTGCCGCTGCCCTGGCGGCGGACGATCTCGCCGCTCGCCTCGAGGCGCTGCAGCGCCGTGCGCAGCGTCCCGCGCGAGACGCCGAGCATCGCGGCGAGGTCGTGCTCGGGCGGGAGCCGGTCACCGGCGCGGTGGCGGCCGGGGGCGAGCCAGTTGCGCAGCGCCTCCTCGGCGCTGTCGACGAGCGACGGCCTCCGGTCACCGGCCGCGCCGGCTATGAGAGGGCCTCCTGGCGGGCGCGCAGGGCGCCGTCGCGGGCGGAGGCGGCCCGCCGGACCGCCTCGGCGACGCGCGCCAGGCGCGGGTCGTCGGGCCGTTGCGCGAGGTTGATCTCCACGAGCCGGGCGGCGGCGCGGCACGCGCCCTCGGCGAGCAGCGCGCCGGTGGTGGCGTCGCCCTCGAGGTGCTCGTTGCCGCTGCGCGCCGTCTCGGCGGCGAGCTCGGCGACGTCCGCGGCGGCCTCGGTGATGGCCATCGGCGTCTCGGCGGCCTGCGAGCGCGCGTCGTCGAGCAGCTGCCGCCGGTCCGGGTGCTGGGCCGGCAGCCGCATCGCGGCGACGACGGCCTCGTAGGTCTCGGCGTCGCTCTCGGCGAGCTCCACGAGCCGGCGGCGCAGCCCCGTGGCCTCCTTGCGGACGTCGAGCATGCGCCGGTGCACGCCCGCGTAGCGCGGGCGTGCCAGCGTGAACGATGCCGCCATCTCGACGAGGCCGGCGCCCATCGAGGCCGCCCACGCCGCCGAGCACCCCCCGCCCGGCGCCGGCCGTTGAGCGGCGACGGCGTCGAGCAGGTCGTGCAGGGTGTGGTCGGCGAAGGCGCCCATGTGCCCTCCGGCTAGAACAGGCCCACGGTGCGCCCCTGCTCGTCGATGTCGACGTTGAGGGCCGCGGGGGTCTTGCCCAGGCCCGGCATCTGCGTGATGTCGCCGCAGAGCGGCACCAGCCAGCCGGCGCCCGTGTAGGCACGGATGTCGCGCACGGGGAGCGTGAAGCCCTCCGGCGCGTTGAGCAGCTTCGGGTCCGACGACAGCGAGAGGTGGGTCTTGGCCATGCAGATCGGGAAGTGTCCCAGCCCGTCCTTCATGAACTGGCCGATCTTCTGCTCCGCCTCGGGATAGAAGTACACGTCCTTGGCGCCGTAGACCTTCGTGGCGATCGCCTCGATCTTGTCCTGGATCGTGTCGTCGTCCTCGTACAGCGGAGCGAACGAGTTGGGCTGCTCGCAGGCCTCGACCACCGCGGTGGCGAGGTCGGCGGCGCCGGCGCCGCCCTTGGCGAAGCCCTCGTTGGCCTCGGCGCCGAACGCGCCGGCCTCGAGCGCCAGGCGCTTGACGAGCTCGACCTCCTCGTTGGTGTCCCCCGGGCGGCGGTTGACCGCCACCACGGCGGGCAGGCCGAACTGGCGGATGATCTCGAGGTGACGGCGCACATTGGCCATGCCGGTCTCGATCGCGGAGACGCCCTGCTGGCGATCGACGCGGGGGTCGTCCTCGATCCCGCCGTGGTGCTTGATCGCCCGGACGGTCGT
>JAXDHC010000538.1:0-8813 GCA_034664705.1 Solirubrobacteraceae bacterium | reverse complement strand
CATCCGCACCACGGTCCCGCCGCCGGCGCGCGCGGTGACGCTCGAATCCGCCGTCAGCGCGGCGATCAGCGACAGCCCGATCCCGAGGCCCGGGCTGTCGAGGCGCGGCGCAAGCCCGATGCCGGTGTCCTCGACCACCACCTCGAGGCCGCCGGCGCGCGCGATCTGCACGCGCACCGACAGCTCGCCGGTGGCGCCCGCGCGGTAGCCGTGGACGACGGCGTTCGTCAGCGCCTCCGAGACGGCGAGGCGCACGTCGCCGAGCGTCTCCCGGGGGAAGCCGGCCTCGGCCGCCAACTGCACGACCGCCGTGCGCAGGCGCCCGACGCTCGCCGGCGCGGCAGGAGCGGTCCAGCGGGCGGTCACGCTCAGCCCCTCGCGCCCCGCTGGCCGGGGGCGCCCCCCGCCAGGCCGCCCACGGGGCTCGCCACGCGCTGCACCGCCACGACCGCCGTGTCGTCGGCGTGCGCGCCCTGCTCGAAGCGCTCGAGCGCCGTGCGCACCCGCGCCACGGCGTCGTCGGCGGAGGTCACGCCCGCCAGCGCCGCCTCGAGCCGGGTCCCGCCGAACCGGTCGTCCTCCCCGCGCGCGTCGAGGACGCCGTCGGTGTAGAGGACGAGCACGTCGCCGGCGACCAGCTCGATCGTCTGCGGCTCCCAGGCGCTGTCGTCCCACGCGCCGACGACCGGGGCGCTGCGGCCGACCGCCCGCGCGCGCCCGTCCCGCACGAGGTAGGGCTGCGGATGGCCGGCGCAGACGACGGTCGCCTCGGTGACCTCCCCGCGCTCGGCCACCTTGACGAGCGCGACGGTGCAGATCGACAGCTCGCTCTCGGCCACCAGCGCGTGGTTCAGCCGCTCGATTGCGGCGACCGGGTCGTCGAGCAGCGCGCCCGCGGTGCGCAGCGTGTGGCGCGCCTGCGCGGTGAGGCCCGCGGCCTCCGCGCCGCGGCCGGTCACGTCGCCGATCATGAACATCCAGCCGGAGTCCGTCGCGAAGGCGTCGTAGAAGTCGCCGCCCACGAAGCTCTCCTCGCCCGCCGGCCGGTACATCACCGCGAGCCGGAAGCCGGGGACGTCGGGCAGCGCGCCCGGCAGGAGGCTCGCCTGCAGCGTGTGGGCGATCTGCGAGCGCTCGGTGTAGAGCCGCGCGTTCTCGACCGCGACGCCCGCACGCCGCCCGAGCTCCTCCGCCAGCTCGATGTCGGCGTCGGAGAACGTGCGCCCCGACTCCGCGCTGACGAAGCTGATCGCGCCGACCACGCCGCGCGCGCCGACCATCGGGACGATCATCACCGCGCGCATGCCGATGGTCCGCAGCGCCTGCAGCTGCACGCGGTCCGGGATCGCCCGCTCGAGCAGCGGCTCGGGGATCTCGTTCACCACCTGCGACCGGCCGTCGCGCATCACCTGCGCGGCGCCGCCCTGGTCGCTCACCCGGGCGGGGTAGCGCTGGTTGTAATCGTGGGCGAAGCGGACCTTCGCCGGGTCGACGTGCGCGACGGCCACCGACCGCACGAATCCGTGCTCGTCGGGGATGCTGACGCCGCACCAGTCCGCCAGCCGCGGCACCGCCAGCCGGGCGACCTGCGTCAGCGTCTCCTCGTAGTCGAGCGAGGACGACAGCAGCTCGCCCGCGCGGGCGAGGAAGCGCTGGACGAGCTCGGCCCGCTTGGCCTCCGTGACGTCCTCGATGACGTTGACCGCCAGCCGCGGGCGGCCTCGCTGGTCGGGCACGGCGGTCGCCTTGACCACCCGCCAGCGCTCGGCGCCGGTCGTGCGGTGGATCGCGCGGACGAGCAGCGGCTCCGGCGTCTCGCCCGCGAGCACCCGGCGACCGGGCAGCTGATCCAGGCGAAGCGGGGAGCCGTCCTCGTTGAAGGACTCGAACGCATCGACGATCTCGCGCGCCGGCGTGGCGAGCAGCTCGCGCGCCGACGCGAAGCCCAGCGACCGCGCCGCGGCCTCGTTCGCGTACACGAGCCGGCCGCGGGCGTCCTGCATGGTGACGGCCTCGGCGAGGCTCCCGAGCGCGGCGCCGCGCTGCGCCTCGAGCGACTCGAGCTCGGAGAACAGGCCGGCGTTGTCGAGCGCGAGCGCCACGCGACCGCTGAGGATCTGGGCGAACTCGAGGTCGTCCTCGTCGTAGCGCCGCCCCGACGCCGACGTGGCGATCAGCGTCATCGAGCCGATGTTGCGCCCGCGCGTGCGCAGCGGGACGACGATCGTCGAGCGGCCTTGCAGCGAGCGCAGGAACGCAAGCTCGCTCTCATCGGCGGCGGCGTCGCGGACCATGTCGTCGGTCGCGTGCTTGATGAGGTACGGCCGGCCCCTGCGCATCGCCGTCGCCGCGTCCGATCCGGGCCGGTCCGGGGCGCCGCCGCGGCGCCACAGCTCGGCCTCGACCTCCGCGCCCCGCGGGCCGGCGACGGCCACCGCCAGGCGCTCGGTCTCGCCGTCGCGGTCGACGTCGATGACGCAGATGTCGGCGAGCTCGGGGACGAGAAGGCCCCGCAGCCGCTCCACGACCGCCTCGACCGTGGCGCTGGCGTCGCCCAGCTCGGCGGCGGCGCTGAGGACGCGGAACCGCGCGCGATCGCGCCGGAGGCGCTGCTGCAGATGGGCCCCCGCCACCGCGAAGCTCGCCCCGGCGACGACCACGAGCAGGCGGACGAGGTAGTCGACCGCCCCGAAGTTGTCGTTCCAGCTGCCGCTGAGCACCGCCACCGCGACCGCCGCCGCGGCGACGAGAGCGGTCTGCCGTGACGATCCCGCGAGCGCGGTCAGGAACGGCGCGATGACCACCGTCGCGGTGACGATGCGGTCCGGCCCCCACGACACGTCGAGCGCCGCGAGGCCGGCCACGAGCGCGAGGCCCGCCGCCGTCGCCAGCGGGCGGCGGTCGAGCGCGCGCGGGGCCACGTGCTCAGCCGGCGTCGCCACGCGGTGTCGGTTCGAGGTCGGGGGCCATCTGCAAGATGCTCTCAGCCCTGCCGGAGGCCGACCGGATGTCGACCGGCGCCCGCTCCCGCGGCGCGCTCAGACGTTGATCGCGACGTACTTCGTCTCGAGGTACTCGTGCATGCCCTCCGGGCCGCCCTCGCGGCCGTATCCGGAGTGCTTGACCCCGCCGAACGGCGCGCCGGCGTTGGAGACCATGCCCTGGTTGAGGCCGATCATGCCGGTCTCGAGGCGCTCCATCACGCGGAAGGCCCGGTTGATGTCCCGCGTGTAGACGTAGGCCACGAGGCCGTACTCGGTGTCGTTCGCCGCGGCGATGGCCTCGTCCTCGGACTCGAAGCCCTTCACGGGCGCGACCGGGCCGAAGATCTCCTCGCGCAGCAGCTCCGCGCCGTCGGGGACGTCCGCGATGACCGTGGGCCGGTAGAAGTAGCCCGCGCCGTCGAGCTTCTCGCCGCCGACGAGCACCTTCGCGCCCTTCTTGACGGCGTCCTGCACGAGCTCGTCGACCTTGCTGCGCTGGGTGTCGTCGATGAGCGGACCGACCTTCACGTCGGGGTCGGTGCCCCGGCCGATCTTCATCTCGCCGAGCCGCTTGGCCAGGCGCTCGGCGAAGTCCCCGGCCACGCCGTCGGCGACGTGGAAGCGGTTGGCCGCCGTGCACGCCTCGCCGACGTTGCGCATCTTGGCGATGAGGGCGCCCTCGACGGCGGCGTCGAGATCGGCGTCGTCGAAGATGAGGAACGGCGCGTTGCCGCCGAGCTCCATCGACACGCGCAGGATCTGGTCGGCGGACTGGCGGATCAGCTCGCGCCCGACCTCGGTGGAGCCGGTGAACGACAGCTTGCGGGTGCGCGGGTCCTTGATGAGCGGCTCCATCGTCCTGCCCGACGACTCGGCCGTGATGACGTTCAGCACGCCGCCGGGCAGGCCGGCCTCCTCGAGGATCTGCGCGAGGGCGAGCATCGACAGCGGCGTCTGCTTGGCCGGCTTGACGACCATCGTGCAGCCGGCGGCGACGGCGGGGCCGATCTTGCGGGTGCCCATCGCCAGCGGGAAGTTCCACGGCGTGATGAAGATGCACGGGCCGACCGGCTGCTGCATCGTGAAGACGCGCCCGACGCCGGTCTCGTTGATCGTGAAGCGCCCGTTGATGCGCACGGCCTCCTCCGCGTACCAGCGGAAGAAGTTGGCGGCGTAGGCGATCTCCGCCTTGGACTCGGCGATCGGCTTGCCCATCTCCATCGTCATGAGCACCGCGAGGTCGTCGGTGCGCTCGGTGATGAGGTCGTAGGCCCGACGCAGGATGTCGCCGCGCTCGCGCGGCGGGTGGTCGCGGAACGTCTGAAACGCCTCGTGCGCGGCGCCGAGGGCGGCCTTGGCGTCGTCGACGGTCGCGTCGGCGACCTCGGCGATCGTCTCGCCGGTCGCGGGATCCTCGACCGCGATCGTCCCGCCCTCGCCCCCGTCGCGCCACTCGCCGCCGATGTACAGCTGCGTCTTGACGCCGTCGAGAATCGCCTGTTCCGATGAAACCGTGCTCATGGCCGCAAGGCTACTCGTCCGGTTCGCGCCGCCACGGCCGCGCGAACGGGCGGCAGACCACGCGCGCCGACGGCCGCCGATCACCGCCAGTCGGACGCGAGGACGGCGTAGAGCACGAGGTCGAGGTAGCGGTCGCCGTGGCGCTCGGCCTGCCGGCGGACGCCCTCCTGGCGGAAGCCGAGGCGCTCGGCGACCGCGCGGCTGCGGTGGTTGTCGACCGCCGCCTGCAGCTCGACGCGGTTGAGGTCCCACGGCCCGAACGCCACGTCCACGAGCATCCCCACCGCCTCGGTCATCGTCCCGCGGCCGCAGCGGTCGGCGCTCAGCCAGTAGCCGATGCTCGTCGTCCGGTTGGGCCAGTCGACGCGGTGGAACCCCGCGACGCCGATGATCGCCCCGTCCTCGACGATCGCGGCCTGGATGCCGTCGTTGGCGTCCGCCTGCCGGCGCGTCACGCGGATGAACTCGAGCGTCGAGGTGGCGTCGCGCGTCCCGTCCACCCACGGCAGCCACGGCCGCAGGTGATCGCGGTTGCGAGCGACCAGCGCGAACAGCTCCTCCGCGTCGGCCTCCTCGAACAGGCGCAGCGAGCAGCCGCCCGGCAGGTCGTAGAGGAGCACCCGGCCTACGTGGCGACCGTCTCGGCGCCGAGCTCCTCGCTGATGGCCACGTCGATCGAGTAGTCGATCGGCAGCACGATGAGCGACGGCACGTCGAGCGTGAGCGCGTGGCGCAGGTGGCGCGCGAAGTCGTCGACGGCCTCGCAGCGGAACGCGGGCATGCCGAACGCCTCGGCGAGCCGCACGAAGTCCGGGTTCGTGAAGTCGGTCCCGAAGTGCTCGCCGAACTTCTTCTCCTGCTTCCAGACGATCGAGCCGTACTGGTGGTTCTCCCAGATCACGTTGACGATCGGCGTCTTCAGCCGGACCGCCGTCTCGAGCTCCTGGCAGTTCATGAGGAAGCCGCCGTCGCCGTTGACGGTGACCACCCGGCGCTCCGGGCGGACGAGCTTGGCGGCGATCGCGCACGGCACGGCGAAGCCCATGCCTGCAAGGCCGTTTGCAATCAGAACCGTGTTGGGCTCATGTGCGGGGAACATCCGGCCGATCCAGAGCTTGTGGAGCCCCACGTCCGAGATCAGGATGTCGTCGCGCCCGAGCGCCTCGCGGATCTCCCACAGCGCGCGCGGGGGCTGCATGGGGAAGGACTGATCCTCGCGGGCCGCGGCGAAGCGGCCGAGGATGACGTCGCGCAGGCGCTGCGAGCCGCCCGAGTGGGGGACGTCGCGGCATTCCTCGCCGAGCCGGCTGAGCACGTGGTAGATGTCGCCGACGAGCTCGACCTCGGGCTGGAAGTACTCGTCGATCTCCGCGGGCTGGGAGTCGAGGCAGATGATCTTCTTGTCGCGCCGCGGGTTCCAGTGCGCGGGCGCGTGCTCGACCAGGTCGTAGCCGACGGCGATCACGAGGTCGGCGTCCTCGAACCCCGCCATCGCGTAGTCGCGCGCGTGCAGGCCGACCGTGCCGAGCGCGTGCGGGTCGTAGGCGTCGATCACGCCCTTTCCCATGAAGGTCTCGGCGACGGCGATCCCGGTCGCGCGGCAGAACTCGCGCAGCGCGGGGGCCGCGCCGGTGCGGACCACGCCGTTGCCGGCGAGCACGACGGGCGAGATCGCGTTGCGGATGAGGTCCGCCGCCTTCAGCAGCTCGCGAGCGGCGGGCTCCGGGACGACCGGCCGGCGGCGGCGCAGCGGCTCGGCCGCGTCCATCTCGGCGCCCATGACGTCCTCGGGCAGCTCGAGCATCGTCGCGCCGGGCTTCTCCGACTCCGCCACCTTGAAGGCCTTGCGGACGACCTCGGGGATGATATCCGGGCTCGTCACGCGCGCGTTCCACTTCGTGATCGGGCGGAAGAGCTCCACGAGGTCGATGAACTGGTGGGACTCCTTGTGCATCCGCTCGAGGTCGGCCTGGCCGGTGAGGGCGACGAGCGGGGCGCGGTCCAGGAAGGCGTCGCCGACGGCGGTCACGAGGTTCATCGCGCCCGGGCCGAGCGTGCCGAGGCAGACGCCGGCGCGCCCCGTGAGCCGGCCGTACATGTCGGCCATGTAGGCGCCGCCCTGCTCGTGGCGCACCGGGACGAAGCTGATCGAGGAGTTCGCCAGCGACTGGTTGAGGTCGAGCGTCTCCTCCCCCGGGATCCCGAAGACGTACCGGACGCCCTCGGCCTCGAGGCACTCCACGAAGACATCGCTTGCCCTTCGGCGAGCGCTCATTCCATACCCTGACCGGACAAGACGAATGGCCACCTACCCGGAACCCCGCACCGCAACTCCACTCCCGATCTCGCGTTTCGGAGGCGTGCGCACGCTCGGCCTCCTCGTGATCCTGATCGTCCTCGCCTGCGCGCCGACCGCCGACGCGGCCTCGCGGCTCGTCATCCGCGGCGCGGGCTTCGGGCACGGCATCGGGATGAGCCAGTACGGGGCCTACGGCCTGTCGCTGCAGGGCATGCCCTACCAGTCGATCCTCGGCCGCTACTACTCCGGCACGGCGCTCGCCCAGCTGTCCGCCTCGCCCGAGGTGCGCGTGCTGCTCCAGGGCGGCCAGCGCAAGGTGACCTTCTCCGGCGCGGTGCGGATCGGCGACCAGGCGCTCGATCCGGCGAGGACCTACAACGTGATCCGCGGCGGCGACGGCCTCGTCATCCGCGAGGGCGCGAACCGCCTGTTCACGACGCCCCCGCCGATGCGCGTCGAGGCCCCGGGCGACGGCGCCCTCGTCCTCAACGGCACCTCCGTGCCGGGCGTGCGCGACGGCCGCTACCGCGGCGCGCTCGAGCTGCGCCCCTCCGCGCGCGGCATCAGCGCGATCAACGCGCTCGGGCTGGAGACCTACGTCCGCGGCGTCGTGAGCGCCGAGAGCCCGTCGGCGTGGCCGGCGGAGGCGCTCAAGTCCCAGGCGGTCGCGGCGCGCACGTACGCGATCACGTCGCGTGCGGGCTCGATCAGCGACGGCTTCGACCAGTACGCCGACACGCGCTCGCAGGTCTACCGGGGCGTCGCGGCCGAGCGCCCGAGCACCGACGCCGCCGTCGCGGCGACCGCCGGCCAGGTCGTGACGTACAACGGCCAGCCGGTCACCACCTTCTTCTTCTCGACCTCCGGCGGCCACACCGAGAGCATCGAGAACTCGTTCGTCGGCTCGCAGCCCAAGCCGTGGCTGAAGGGCGTCGAGGATCCCTACGACGACCTGTCGCCGAAGCACCGCTGGAAGCCGATCACGCTGACGACCACGCAGGCCGGCGCGAAGCTGCGCGGCCTCGTCAAGGGCAAGTTCAAGGGCATCCGCGTGCTCCAGCGCGGCCTCTCGCCGCGCGTCGTGCGGGCGGAGGTCGTCGGCACGAAGGGCCGCACGCCCGTGACCGGCCCGCAGCTGCGGGCGCGCCTCGGCCTGTTCGACACCTGGGCGTACTTCACGACCATCACGTCGACGGGCAAGCGCTCGACGCTCGCGCCCGAGACGCCGGCCGCCCCGGCGCCCGCCGCTCCGGCTCCCGCGCCCGCCGCTCCGGCTCCCGCGCCCGCCGCCCCGGCGCCCGCGGCCACCGCGGGCGGCGCCGTCGCCCAGGCCGCCCGCGCGGGTCGCTCGCGCACCGGTCGCCGCGTGAGCGCTCCGGTCCTCACCGGCCGGATCAGCCCCGCCCAGCCGCACGCTCGCCTGCGCGTCGAGCGCCGCGTCCGCGGCCGCTGGGTCCTCGCCGTCGACGCCCAGCTCGGCTCGGGCGGGCGCTACTCCGTGCGGGTCCCCGCGCCCGGCGTCTACCGCGTGCGCTACGCCGCCGACGTCACAGGCCCCGCCGTCCGCGTCCGCTGACGGCCGGCTCGGCCGCCCGCCGGCGCACGGGCGCCCGGGCCGCCCACTAGGGTCCGGGCGATGCCCGGCCCGCTCCTCGTCGTCGACGCGCCGTCGCTGATGTACCGCGCGTTCCACGCGCTCCCGCGCACGATCACCGGCCCCGACGGGGTCGCGGTGAACGCGCTGCTGGGCACGTCGAACCTCGTCCTGCAGACCGTTGAGCGCCACGATCCGCGGGCCGTCGTGCTCGCCTTCGGCGCGGAGGCCGCGCCCTACCGCGTGGAGCTCTACCCCGGCTACCACGCCGACCGCCCCGAGATGCCCGACGAGCTCCAGCCCCAATGGGCCGACGCGCCCGCGTACTTCGGCGCGTTCGGCTGGACGGTGCTGAACGCCGACGACCTCGAGGCCGACGACATCCTCGGCAGCCTGGCGACCATCGAGACGCAGG
>JAXDHC010000537.1:0-4098 GCA_034664705.1 Solirubrobacteraceae bacterium | reverse complement strand
CGGCGGCCGGCAGCCCCGCGGCGGCGTGCCCCACCCAGGCGACGAACGCGAGCGGATAGCCCGCGAGCGCCGAGAACGGCATCGCCGCCGCCGCGCTCACCTGCCCGACGGCGGCCGCCGCCATGCCGAGCCACATCACCGGCGCGACCGCCGGCGCCGCGACCAGGTTGGCACCGAGCGAGACGACCGACGTCCGGTCGAAGTGCACGGCGATCAGCGGCGCGGTGCCGATCGTCGCCGCCATCGTGAGGGCGATCGCCTCGGCGAGACCGGCGGGCACGCCGCGTCGCCGCAGCGGCTCGGCGGTGCGCCGGGCGAGCGCCATGATCGCCGCCACGGCGGCGAAGCTCATCTGCCAGCCCGGCTCCTCGACGGCGCGCGGGTTGACCCCCAGCGTCGCCGCCGCGGCGAGCAGCAGCGCGTACCAGCGGGTCGCCGGACGGCCGGCCAGGGTGGCCGTGACGCCGGCGGCGCCCATCACGCCGGCCCGCTGGATCGAAGGCCCGCCGCCGGCCAGCGGGACGTACAGCGCGATCAGCGCCAGGGCGGCGAGCAGACGCATCCGCAGCCCCACGCCGGCCACCGCGGACAGCCCGAACACCAGGGCGCACAGCAGCAGGACGTTCTGCCCGCTCGCGGCGACGAGATGCGCCAGACCGGAGACCTGGAAGTCCTCGCGCGTCTGCGCCGGCAGCGCCTCGTCCTGGCCGAGGACCATCCCCCGCAGCAGCGCCGCCTGTGGAGCCGGCACACCGCCCTGCAGCGCTCGCTGCGCCCGCTCGCGAGCGCCGTCGAGGACCCCGGCCACGCCGCCACGAGCGCGGCCCGTCGCGCGCACGCGCTCGGCCGCGAGCACCGCGTGGACGTTGCGCGGGCGCAGCCACGCGTCGCCGGGGCGCAGCGACCGCAGAACACCGTCGACGCGAAGCTCCTGCCCCACGGCGACCCCCGGCCACGCGACGCGCGCGGGCGTGCGCACGAGCACCCGCTCCGAGCCCAGGCGCACCACGGCCGAGCGGCCGCCGAACTGCCGCGGCCGCGGCGCCTCGGTGAGCACCACGTCGACGCTCGTCGCATGGCCGAGACGCGGCCCGAGGGTGGTGTGATCGAGCGCGGCGAGCCGCGCGTCGGCGATCAGCGCGCCGCCGAGGACGGCGGCGGCCACGGCCAGGGCCGGCATCGCCCGGCCGGCCACGAGCGGGCAGAGCGCGAGCGCGACGAGCACCAGCGCCGGCGCCCGCGGGCCGGCGACGAGGCCGACCACGAGGCCGCCGACCGCGAGATGCAGCGGCCGCGCGCGCAGCTCGCTCAGCACGTTGTCGAGGTTCGCCGGCAGGCGAGCGGATGCGCGCGGCCGACCCGCGCGCGCAGTGATCCGCCGGCTCATGGCTGCACCCGCTCGCGAAGCGCCGCCATGCGCTTGGGCCCGATGCCCGGGACCTGCGCCAGGTCCTCGACGGATCGAAAGCCGCCGTTCTGCGTCCGCCACTGGATGATCTTGTCGGCCGTCGCGGGGCCGACGCCGTCGAGCGTGTCGAGCTGCTCCGCCGTGGCGCTGTTGAGGCTGACCGGCGCGCCCGGGACGGCACCCGCGCCTGCGGCCGTGCCGGCGCCGGGCGTGCCCGCCGCCGCCGAGGTGCCGGTCGCGCGCGGTGCCCGGGCGGGCACGACGACCTGCTGACCGTCGGCCACCTTCGCGGCGAGGTTGATCGCGTTGACGTCCGCGCCCGGACGCGCCCCGCCCGCCCGGCGCACCGCCTCCTGGACGCGCGCGCCCGCCGGCAGCCGGTAGACGCCCGGGCGCCGCACGGCGCCGGCGACGTGGACCAGCTGGCTCGTGCCGCGCTCGCGCTCGATCCGCACCGTCCCCGCAGCGGCGCCGTCGGGGGCGTCGGGCCGGGGCGCGGCAGCGGCCCCCTCGGGGCCACCCGCCCGCCCCTGCTGCGCGTGCATGAACCGCACGCCGAGCACCACCACGACGACCGCGGCGAGCGCGTACGCCACGAGCTTCGGACGGGTGATCTCCGGCATGGCTCGAGGCTAGGCGGAGTCGCGTTACAGCGGACACCCACTCTGTGCCAATTCCGCGCAGCTACAGCTTCAGATGAGCCGCGATGCGGTCCACGGCCTCCGCGGGCGTGGAAACGTCCTCCACCCCATGCACCTCCCACGTGCCCAGGCCGACGACCGGCCGCCCGAGCTTCAGGGCGAACGCCACCTCCGACAGCGTTCCGTGGCCGCCGCCCACGGCGATCAGCGCGTCCGCGGCGCGCACCACGAGGCCGTTGCGCAGCTCGCCCATCCCGGTCGCCACGGCGACCTCCACCCACGCGTTCGCCGCGGAGCGGTCCTCGCCCGGGAGGATCCCCAGCGTGTACCCGCCGTGCCGCCGGGCGCCACGGCAGGCGGCCTCCATCACCCCGCCGAGGCCGCCGGTCACGACGACGGCGCCCGCCGCCGCGAGGGCGCCGCCGATCTCCTCCGCAGCGGCGAGCTCCTGCGATGACGCCTCACCGGGTCCCACCACCGCGACGTACGGCGCGCCGCTCATGCGCGCTCACCGTGTCGTGCGCGCCGGCGGTCGGTCGAGGGCGCCTCCGGCACCCTCGGACCTCAGCGCACCACGACGTTCACGAGCTTCTCCGGCACCACGATCACCTTGACGACGTGCTTGCCGTCGATATGGGCCTGGACGTTCGGAGCGGCCAGCGCGAGGCTCTCGAGCTCCTCGCGGGATGCGCCCGAGCTCACCTCGACGCGGTCGCGCACCTTGCCGTTGACCTGGCAGACGAGCTGGTAGGTGTCGCGCTCGAGGTAGCGCTGCTCGGCCTCCGGCCACATCTCCTCCCAGACCCGGCGGCCGGTGAGGCGCTCGTAGCCGTCGGACGCGGTGTGCGGCGCGAAGGGGAAGAGCAGCGAGTTGGCGGTGGCCAGCGCGAAGCGCATCGCGCCCGCGCCGATCTGCTCGCGCAGCCGGGACACCTCGTTGGTGAGCTCCATGACCGCCGCGATCGCCGTGTTGAACGCGAAGCGGCCGGCCATGTCGTTGGTCACCTTCTCGATGGCCCAGTGCGCCTTGCGCAGCAGGGTCAGGTCGGCGTCCGATGGGTCGGCGGGGACCGGCTCGTCCTGGGTCGTGTCGCCGGTCTCGGCGCTGAGCCGCCACAGGCGGCTGAGGAAGCGATGCACGCCCTCGACGCCCTCGTCGGACCAGTCGGCGTCCTGGTCGGGCGGGCCGATGAAGAGGATGTACGCGCGGGCGGTGTCCGCGCCGTAGCGCTCGACGTACGTCTGGGGCGATATGACGTTCCCGCGAGACTTGGACATCTTCGCGCCGTCGCGCGTGATCATGCCCTGCGTGAAGAGCCGGGCGAACGGCTCCTGGAACGTCAGGTGCCCCAGGTCCGCGAGCGCCTTCGTGAAGAAGCGCGCGTACATCAGGTGCAGGATCGCGTGCTCGACGCCGCCGATGTACTGGTCGACGGGCATCCAGTAGCGCAGGACGTCCGGGTCGAACGCGGCCTGGTCGTTGTGGGGATCGCAGTAGCGCAGGAAGTACCAGGACGAGTCGACGAAGGTGTCCATCGTGTCCGTCTCGCGGCGGGCGGGCCCTCCGCACGTGGGGCACGTCGTGGCGACCCAGTCCTCGGCGGCGGCGAGCGGGGAACGCCCGCGGGGCGCGTAGTCCTCGATCTCCGGCAGCAGGATCGGCAGCTCGCTCTGCGGGACGGCGACGATGCCGTCGCGCTCGCAGTGGACGACCGGGATCGGGCAGCCCCAGTAGCGCTGGCGGGAGACGAGCCAGTCGCGCAGGCGGTAGTTCACCGAGGCGTGGCCCTTGCCCTCGCGGTCCAGCCAGTCGACGATGAGGCGCATGGCCTCGCGGTTGGGCATGCCGTCGAACTCGGGCGCCGAGTTCACGAGGACGCCGTCGCCCGTGTAGGGCAGCTCGCCGTCGTCGGGGCCCTGGATGACCCGCCGGATCGGCAGGTCGAACTTCCTGGCGAACTCGTAGTCGCGCGCGTCGTGCGCGGGGACGGCCATGATCGCGCCGGTGCCGTACTCCATGAGCACGTAGTCGGCCACGTACATCGGGAT
>JAXDHC010000536.1:0-4011 GCA_034664705.1 Solirubrobacteraceae bacterium | reverse complement strand
CGTAGGCGTGCCGCTCGCCCCACGGCGTGTTCGTCACCTCGGCGACCATCGCCTGCATCCGGTCCTCGCCGTCGAAGCAGTAGTAGAAGCTCACGGGGTTGAAGCAGTGCCCGAGCGTGCGCAGCTGGGTGAGCAGCCGCACCGGGCCGCCCGGGTCGCGCCCCGTGCGCTCGGCGACGAGCCCGCGGACCGCGTCGCCCAGCGGCGTCGCCGGATCGCCGAGGTAGTCCGCGCGGCGGAAGCGCACGATCCCCGGCCGCGGGCTCGCCAGGCGCCCGCCGAGCAGGTCCGGCAGCTCGTCGAGGTCGACGTACGCGAGCGCGAGGCGATGGCGGAACTCGCTGTGGCGGACGGCGAAGCGGCGGTGGCGGACGGTGCCCTCGTAGAGCGCGCTGTGCACCGTCAGTCCCACCGCGCCCCGAGGCGCTCGGCGACGCGGATCCCGCTCGCGACGCCGTCCTCGTGAAAGCCCCAGCCCCAGTAGGCGCCGCAGAAGTGCGTGCGCTCGCGGCCGCTGATCTCGCCGTGGCGGCGCTGGGCTGCGGCGCCCTCGCTCGTGAAGACGGGATGGGCGTAGTCGATCGAGCGGATGACCGCGGCGGGGTCGATGGCGTCGCTGCGGTTGAGCGTCACGCAGTACTCGCGCCCGGCGCGCAGCGACTGCAGGCGGTTCATGTGGTAGGTCACGGTCGGCCGGCCCGCCGGGGCGTCGAGCAGGTGGTAGTTCCAGCTCGCCCAGGCGCGGCGCCGGCGCGGGAGCAGCCGCCGGTCGGTGTGCAGGACCGCCTCGTTGCGCTGGTAGGGGATCGCGCCGAGCAGCTCGCGCTCGCGCGGCGTCGCGTCGGCGAGGAGCGCGAGCGCCTGGTCGGCGTGCGTCGCGACGATCACGTGGTCGAAGCGCTCGGGCTCGCCGCCGTGCGGCGTCACCGTCACGTGGTCCGCGTGGCGGTGGACGGCCCGCACCGGCGTGCCGAGCCGCAGGCGCTCGCGCCACGGCGCGACGAGCGCCTCGACGTAGCGGTACGACCCGCCCCGCACGACGCGCCAGCGCGGGCGCCGGCGCAGCGCGAGCATCCCGTGGTTGTCGAAGAACTCCGCGAGGAAGCGCGCGGGGAAGCTCCACATCTGCCGCGGGTCGGCCGACCAGACCGCGGCGGCCTGGGGCACGATCAGGCGCTCGACGAACGCGCGCGAGAAGCGCCGGTGCTCGAGCCACTCGCCCAGCGACGGGTCGGCGTCGGACGCGAGCAGCGCGGCCGCCTCGCGCTGGAAGCGCACGACGTCGGCGAGCATCCGGTGAAAGCGCGGGTCGAGGACGTGCGCGGGCCGGGCGAACACGGCGCCCAGCGAGCTGCTCGCGTACTCGAAGGCGCCGGCCTCGTCGCTGACCCCGAAGCTCATGGTCGTGGGCTGCGACGCGACGCCGAGGCGCTCCAGGAGCCGCTCGAAGCGCGGGTAGTTTCGGTCGTTGAAGACGATGAAGCCGGTGTCGACCCAGTGCGTGCCGTCCGGACCGTCCACGCGGACCGTGTTGACGTGCCCGCCCGGGCGCTGCTGGGCCTCGAAGACCGAGACCTCGTGGCGCTCGTGCAGCAGGTGGGCGGCGACGAGCCCCGACACGCCGGCGCCGACGACGGCGATCCTCATCCTGTCCGTGGTGCCTTCGCATCAGCCATCTCGGGCCATGTTCGGCCCAGCGTCCCGCTTGGATCACGCGCGGACCGGGATCAGCTCGCCCGCGCCGTCGAGGTCGTAGCCGCCGAGCTCGGCGATCCGGTCGGCAACGCCCGCATCGGCGAGCGCCTGGAGGATCGGCTGCATCCCGCCGGCCTGCGCCTCGGTCGTGGCGACCTGGAACGGCTCCCACCCGACGGGCACGAAGTCCAGGCCGAGCGGCCCGGCCGCGCTACGCAGTCCGAGCCCCGCGTCCGCCTCGCCGGTGGCGACGGCGAGCGCCACGTCGAGGTGCAGATCGACGACCGGGCCGGAGGTCGCGTCCGGGTCGATCCCGGCCTCGATCAGCAGGCGATCGAGCAGCGTGCGGGTCCCCGTGCCGGCCGGTCGCCGCGCGACGCGCACCGTGGCGAGGTCCGCGATGCCCTCGAGGCCCTGGGGATTGCCGGCGGGGACGATCAGTCCCTGCTCACGCCGCCACAGGTGCACGAGCACCGGATCGCGGCCCGCGAGGATCCCGCGCGCGAAGGGCGCGTTGTACTCGCCGCTGCGATGGCGCAGGTGCAGCGCGGCGCCGTCCGCGCGCCCGGACCACAGCGCGGCCAGGCCCCGGTAGCTTCCCGAGGCGCCGACCGCGGCGACCGCCTCCGGGACGCCCGCGAGGACGCGGCTGAGCGCGGGGTCGTCGCTGCCGGCCAGGCGGAAGGGCGTGCCGCCGCGCAGCAGCGCACGGGCGGCGAGCTCGCCGTGGGCGGTGACGCGCGCCGCGCGCCGCGGCTCGATCGTGACCGCGCCGGCATCCGCCAGCTCGCGGTACGCGCGCCCGACCGTCGTCGCGGTCGTGCCCTCCGCCGCGGCGAGCTCGCGGACGGACGGCAACCGCGCGCCCGGGGCGAGCTCGCCGTCGGCGATGCGCGCGGCCAGCTGGGCGGTGAGGTCCACATAGCTCGTCATGACGGGGGAGCGACTGACTCCTTATGATGTAGTACAGATGCTTTCAGATGCCCGGCGGACCATCTGCGTGGCAGCGCTCACTCTGACGACCCTCGCGGTCGCCGCGTGCGGCGGCGACGAGCCGCGCCGGGCGGACCGGCAGGACCTCATCGTGCAGAGCACGACGAGCGTCCGCGACTCGGGGCTGCTCGAGCGCCTCATCAAGCCCCAGTTCGAGCGCCGGTATCCGCAGTGGAACCTGAAGTTCATCGCGGTCGGCAGCGGTGAGGCGATCGCGAACGCGCGGGCGGGGCAGGCCGACGTCCTCGTCGCGCACTCCCCCAAGGCCGAGACGACGTTCGTGGCCGACGGGTTCTCCGACGAGCCCACGGGCCGCACGGTCATGTGGAACGACTTCGTCATCGTGGGGCCGCCCGACGACCCGGCGGGCGTGCGCCGGCTCGCGCGGCACGACGCGGCCGCCGCGCTGGAGGCGATCGCGGCCGCGGGCGCCGCCGGGCGCGCGCGCTTCGTCTCGCGTGGCGACGAGTCCGGGACGAACACCAAGGAGCTCGACGTCTGGGCGCTCACCGACGTGCGCCGCAACGCGCGCAACGAGCCCGCGCGCGGGTCGCGCAACCCGTCCTGGTACCGCAAGGCGGGCCTGGGCATGGCGGACACGCTGCGGCTCACGCAGCAGTGCCCGTTCGGCGGCGGCTGCTACACGATCACCGACCGCGGGACGCTGCAGCAGCTCGTCACCAACGGCGCCATCTCGTCGCTTCGGATCGCGATGGATCGGGCCGGCGCGAGTGCCCGCGGTGGCGTCGGCCTGATGCTCAACGTCTACAACGTCTACGCGATCGCCCCCGCCAAGTTCCCCGAGACGAAGCTGCGCGGCGCGCGCGCGTTCATGGACTTCCTCACCTCCGCGCCGTTCCAGAAGGCGCTCGAGGCGTTCCCGTCGCGGCGGCGGCCGGGCTTCTACGCCGCCGCGACCCCGCGCGTGACGCTCACGCGCGACCTGCCGCGGACGGTCCCGGTCGGGCGGACGGTCACGGTCACGGGCCGCATCGTGTCGGCGGTGCCGGGCGCGCCGGCGCCGAGCGGCCTGCCGGTGAGCCTGGCGGCCGCCTCGACCGGCGCCGCGTCGTCGCCGTTGGCGCGCGCCCGGGCCGGGGCGGGCGGCGCCTTTCGCCTGGAGGCGCGCCCGCGCGGCGCCGGCGAGCTCGTGCTGACCGCCCCGCGGTTCGGCTCGCTCAGCGCGCTGCGCGTCCCGATCGGGCGTGTCACCGTGCCGTGACCGCGGCGTTCCTGCTCGACGGCGTGCGGCAGGCGATCGACCTGCTGGCGCACGGCGACCACGACGTCCTCGTGATCGTCGGGGTGACGCTGCGCCTCGCG
>JAXDHC010000535.1:0-2521 GCA_034664705.1 Solirubrobacteraceae bacterium | reverse complement strand
GAGCCGCTGCGCAACGTCGTGCGCGACGGCTACTGAGCGCCCGCGCACTAGGATGCGCGCCCATGGCCCGGACCGGCGCCCAGGTGCTCGTGGAGGGCCTCGAGGCGGCCGGCGTCGAGGTGGTGTTCGGCCTACCCGGCGTGCACAACCTCGCGGCATGGGAGGCGCTGCGCGACTCGCCGATCCGCCTCGTCGGCGTCCGTCACGAGCAGGCCGCGGTCTACGCCGCCGACGGCTACGCCCGGGCCAGCGGGTGCCTTGGCGTGGCGCTCGTCACGACGGGGCCCGGCGCGGCGAACACGCTCGCGGCGTGCGGCGAGGCCTGGGCGAGCCGCTCGCCGGTCCTCGTGGTGGCGACCGACATCCCCACCGGCCTGCGGATGCGCGGCGTGCACCGCGGGGTGCTGCACGAGTGCGTCGACCAGCCGGGGATGTTCGCGCCGGTCACCAAGCAGCGCTTCACGCCGGGCACGTTCGCCGAGCTCGCGCTCGCGGCGCTCGCCGCCCCGGAGGCGGCCGTGCTCGCGCCGGCGCGGCCGGTCTACCTCGAGGTCCCGACCGACCTGCTCGGCGTGTCCGGCGACGAGCCGGCGATCTCAGGACCGCAGGCCGCCGAGGCCCGGCCGGACGTCGAGCCCGCCCTGGACCTGCTCGCCGCCGCGCGGCGGCCGCTCGTCTGGGCCGGCGGCGGGGCGGTCGCCGCGGGCGCCGGCGACGCGGTCGTCGCCGTCGCGGAGCGCCTGGGCGCGCCGATCGTCGCGACGTACTCGGCGGCCGGGATCGGCGGCGACCACCTCCTGCGGGTCGGCCTGCCGCCGCACGTCCCCGAGGTCGGGGCGCTGTGGGACGAGGCCGACCTCGTGCTCGCCGTGGGCAGCGACCTCGACGGCATGATGACCCAGAACTGGCGCATGCCCGCTCCGCGGCGCCTGATCGCCGTCAACATCGACCAGGCCGACGCGGCGAAGAACTATCCCCCCGACGTGATCGTCGTCGGCGACGCCGAGGAGGCGTGCTCGGCGCTGGCGCTCGAGCTGTCCGGCCGGCGCGAGCCGTGGACCGACGTGCCGGGCGTGCGGTCCTCCGCGCTCGAGCGCCTGCGCGCGGAGTTCGCGGCGGAGATGCGGTTCCTCGACGCGTTCGGCGAGGCGGTCCCGGACGACGCGGTCGTGCTCTGCGACATGTGCATCCCCGGCTACTGGCTCGGCGGCTTCCATCGCGCCCCGGCGCCGCGGCGGCTCACCTACCCGCTCGGCTGGGGGACGCTCGGCTGCGCGTTCCCCCAGGCGCTCGGGGCCGCCCTCGCGGGCGGCGGGCCCGTCGTGTCGGTGTCGGGGGACGGCGGGTTCCTGTTCGCCTGCGGCGAGCTCGCCACCGTCGCCCAGGAGCGTCTGCCCCTCACGGCGGTCATCGTCGACGACGGCGGCTACGGGATGCTGCGCTACGACCAGAAGCGCGCCGGCGCGGTCGCCTACGGCGTGGACCTGCACACGCCCGACTTCGCGGCCCTCGCGGAGAGCTTCGGCGTGCGGGCGGAGACGGTGGACGGCCTGGCCGGCGATTTCTCGGCGGCCCTGGCCCGCCACGTCGCCGACACCGAGCCGAGCGTGCTCGTGGCGCGCGCGTCGCTCGAGCCGCCGCCGACGACGTCGCCGCGCTGGTACCGGCCCGCGCCCTGACCCCCGGCGGACGATCTTTTCGGCGAAGGGCGTTTTTTCGCGTGATCTTTGGCCCGCAGTCGCGTCCTAGCCCACGTACCCCATGCAAACGGCCCCTTGGCGCCAGCTACCCCCGGCTCCAAGGGATCCATGGCCGATCGACGGGTCGGCCGGCTGCTCCGCTCGGGTCCGCGACACGACCTCGAGCGGTCACGACGGCGAAGCCGGCTCGGTGGTCCTCCCGCAACCGGGACCACCGGCCGGCATCACCGGCCAGGCGGGTCCACCTTGCGGTGGGCCCGCCGCGCGGTGGCCCCGACTCAGCGCCCGGCCCGGACGCCGTCGGCCCCGGAACCGGTCCGCAACGACGACGGGCCCCGCCATGCGGGGCCCGTCGGGACAGTCCGGGGTTCTGTCGCTCGTGTCTCAGGCGATGGCGTGCTCGACCGCCCACCGGGCGAGCTCGGAGCGCCGGCGCAGGCCGGTCTTCTCGCGGATGCGCGTGAGGTGGTTCTGCACGGTCCGCGGCGAGATGTACAGCTGCTTGCCGATCTCGTTGTCGGTGAGGCCGTCGGCCACGAGGCGCAGGATCTCGAGCTCGCGGGCGCCCAGGAGCGGCCGGACGGACGAGCCTTCGCCGCGGGCGTTGCCGGAGAACTCGCGCAGCAGGTGGCCGGCCAGCTCCGGGGTGACGACCGAGCCGCCGCCGTAGGTGACGATGACGCCCTGGCGCAGCTCCTCGCCCGTCGTGCGCTTGGACAGGTAGCCGGCGGCACCCGCCGCGATGGCGTCGAGCAGGCCCTCGGGGCTCTCGTTCGCGGTCATCACCAGCGCGCGCACGTCCGGAAGCTCGGCCCGCAGCC
>JAXDHC010000534.1:0-10963 GCA_034664705.1 Solirubrobacteraceae bacterium | reverse complement strand
TCGGCGACATCGCGATCACGCCGTCCGCCGATCGGCGCCAACCGGCGGCGGCGGTGAGCGCATGAGCGCCGGCGTCGAGCTGAGCCGGCTGGCGCGCACCGTCGAGGCGCTGCTGTTCCTCTCGCCGGAGCCGGTGCCCGCCACCGACCTCGCGCAGGCCGCCGACTGCTGGCCCGACGACATGGAGGGGGCGCTCGCCGAGCTGCGCGAGGCCTACGCGCCCGGCGCCCGCGGCCTCGTCCTGCGCGAGCTGGCCGGCGGATGGACGCTCGCCACGGCGCCCGAGGCCGAGCCCGCCGCGCGCCGGCTGCTCGCCCGGCCCCGCACCCCGCCGCTGACGCCCGCCCAGGCCGAGACGCTGTCGATCGTCGCGTACCTGCAGCCGGTCTCGCGCCCGGAGATCACCCGCATCCGCGGCGTCAGCGCGGACTCGGCGTCGGGCACGCTGCTCGAGCGCGGCCTCATCGAGGAGGCCGGTCGCTCGCAGTTCGGCGCGGTGCTCTACCGCACGACGCCCCTCTTCCTGAAGCTCTTCGGCCTCGGCTCGCTCGAGGACCTGCCCGACCCCGCCGAGTGGGACCCGACGCCCGAGGAGGAGGCCGAGCTGCGCGACCGCCTCCTCCGCGCGGGCGAGCAGCGCGCGATGGGCCCCGCGGCCGCGCCCGCCTGACCCGTCAGTCGTCGTAGGCGAAGAAGAGGTGGCGCACGCGCGGGCGCCCGACCTCCGCGACCTCCACGACGGCGTCGTGCGCCGCGCGGTCGGCCGCGGTGGTGCGCTCCATGTGCTGGCGCAGGTGCTCCTGCCACGTCGCGACGAGGAAGGCCTCGACGAAGCAGTCGGGGACGCTGCCGTCCCGGAACAGCCCCCAGCGCTCGGCGCCGGTCCGCTTGCGCATGCGCCCGACGGCGCGCATCCGCTCGCGGAACTCGGCGTGCCGGTCGGGCGGGACCCGGTACTCCACGGTCACGAGAATCGGCCCGGCCGCCGGGTCGGGATCGATCGCGAGCGACGGCTCGACCGGCCACGGCTGCAGCGCCACGTCGAGCGCCCCGGCGACCGGCATCCGCCACCGCCGGGCGCCGCCGACGCTGGCGACGAGGCCGCCGGCCACGATGCCCAGGGCCGCACGGGCCCCGGCGAACTGCGCCACCGCGCCCCAGACGCACGCCGCGAGCGCCTGGCCGCCGCCGAAGACGAGCGTGTACAGGGCCGCGCCGCGCGTGCGGACCCAACCGGGCAGGACCGTGATCGCCGTCCCGTTCAGCGAGCTCGTCGCCGTGACCCACGCGGCGCCGGCGAGCACGAGCGCCAGCGCGGCCGCCGGGACCTCGGCGACCGCGGCGCACACCGCACACGCCGCCGCGAAGGCGACGGAGGCCGCGATGAGGAGCTGGTCGGTCGAGCGCACCGCACGCAGGCGTGCCAGGCCCACCGCGCCGATCACCGCCCCCAGGCCGACCGCCCCGAGCAGCAGCCCGTAGCCGTCGGAGCCGAGCCCGAGGTCGCCGCGGACGTACACCGGGAGCAGGGCCCAGAGCGCCCCGGCGAAGATCACGAACAGCGCCGCGCGCGCGAAGACGGCCCGCAGGAGCGGAGCGTGGCGGGCGTACGCGATGCCGCTGCGCATCGCCGCGCCGATGTGCTCGGGGCCCAGGACGTGCTCCGCCGGCGGCCGGCGCCAGGCCCAGATGACGGCGAGCGTGCCGACGAACGAGACGGCGTTGATCGCGAACGTCCAGCCCGGCCCCGCCGCGGCGACGAGCACGCCGCCGAGCGCCGGGCCGACGGCGCGCGCGACGTTGTAGTTCACGCCGGCGAGCGCGGCCGCGAGCGTGATCTCGCGGCGGTCGACGAGCTCGGGGACGATCGACTGCCACGACGGCGCGGTGAGGCTCGAGCCGATGCCGAGCGCGAACGTCAGGACGAGAAGCAGCCACGGCGCCATCCCGCCCGAGAACGTGACGAGCGCGAGGGCCGCCGCGACGGCGACCATCACCGATTGCGAGACGAGCAGGAGCCGGCGGCGGTCGACGATGTCCCCCAGCGCGCCCGCCGGCAGCCCGACGAGGAAGATCGGGAACGTGATCGCCGCCTGGACGAGGGCGACCTCGAAGGCGCTGCCGCCGAGCGTCCCCATCAGCCACTGGGCGCCGACGGTCTGCATCCACGTCCCGACGTTCGAGACCAGCTGCGCGACCCACAGCGCCCGGTAGAGCGGATGGCGCAGTGGCGCCCACGCGGAGGCGGGGGAGATGGTGCTCGTCGGGATCGCCGTCACGGGCACGGCCGTCCTCCCCGCCTGCCCGCAGGTTCCATGCCGCGCGTCCCGACGCGTCTTGACGAGGGCCGCGTCGCGGCCTACATCGCTGCCGATGCCCCCGATGCCCCCGATGACCCCTGCGGGCGGTGCGGGGGCGGCGGCGTGCCCGCCGTTGCGCGTGCTGCGTCTCTGCTCGGTCTTCGAGCCGCCCGCCTCGGCCCTGGACGACCGCGGATCGCGGTTCGATCCGATCGGGGGCATGCAGCAGCACACGGGCTCGCTGACACGCGAGCTCGCGGCCCGCGGCGTCGCGCAGGTCGTGATCACCGCGCGGCCGCCGGGCGCGCCGCGCGTGCAGCGCCTCG
Source organism: Solirubrobacteraceae bacterium (assembly GCA_034664705.1). Lineage (GTDB taxonomy): Bacteria > Actinomycetota > Thermoleophilia > Solirubrobacterales > Solirubrobacteraceae > JAOPZW01. The sequence goes on along the minus strand of JAXDHC010000534.1, from coordinate 8,337 downwards.
CGCCGGGGGGGACGGTCGTGCGGGTGAGCCTGCCGGTGCGCAAGCCGCGCCAGCTGTACTCCGTGCCGGCCGCCGTCCTTGCGCCGTTGCTCGCGCGTCACGCCGACGTCGTGCACGCCCACCTCGGCGAGGACCTCGCAATCCTGCCCATCGCCGCGCTGGCCGCGAGGGCCCGGCGCCTGCCGGTCGTGATCACCGTCCACTGCAGCCTCTCCTACACGCTGAAGGGCAGTGACGCGCGCAGCGTCGTCCTGCGGACGCTCGGCGGAGCGATCGAGCGATGGGCCGCGCGGCGCGCCGCCACCACGCTCGTCTACACCTCGCGCCTCGCCGGCCGCCTCGCCGACGACGCGGGCTGCCGGTCCGTGCGGGTCATGCGCCGCGGGGTGGACCCGGTGCCGTTCGCCGACGCGACGGACGGCGCGTTCCCCGGCATCCCGGGCCACCCGCGCGTCGTCTTCGTCGGGCGCCTCGTCACCGCCAAGGGCGTGGAGACGCTCGTCCAGGCGGCCGGGCGGATGCGGACGCCCGGCGCCCAGGTCGTGCTCGTCGGCGACGGGCCGGAGCGCGCTCGCGTCGAGCGCACGGCCCGGCGTCTGGGCGTCGACGACCGCGTGCACGTGACCGGGTTCATCCCGCACGACCGCGTGCCGTCGGTGTTCGCATCGGCGGACCTGCTCGTGCTGCCCTCGCACTACGAGGAGCTCGGCACGGTCCTGATCGAGGCGATGCACGCGCGGCTGCCCGTTGTGGCCTCCCGCGTGGGGGGCATCCCCGAGGTCGTCGAGGACGGCATCACCGGCCTGCTGGTGACGCCGGGGGAGCCCGCCGCGCTCGCCTCGGCGATCGACGCCGTCCTCACCGACCCCGATCTCGCCCGCCGTCTGGGTGCCAACGCCGGCCGGCGCGCGCCCGACTACGAGCTCGGCCGCGTGGCGACCGAGATGCACGGCCTCTATCGCGATCTCGCCGGTCAGTGGGCGGCTCGCCACCCCGACCGCGATCGCTCGAGGCGCGGCCGCGACGTCGCCGCAGCGCTCTGGCGGCCCTGAGCATTTTCCCGGCGGTCCGCCGTGGCCGGTAGATTCTCCGCACGCCATCGCGGTGCCGTCCCCCTCCCGGTGTCGGCACCGGCGTCAGAGCAGGGACGGCTCAGCTCCCGCGGGGTTGGTTCCGGACCGCGTTCGAAGGACACGAACAGGGACTGGTGGATGCCTGGCTTCGAGTTCCGCTACCGCCTCGGTGGCGGGCGGCCAACGGTTCGTGCGTTCCGTGCCCACGACGGGCGGGCGTTGCATCGCGGCGACATGCTGAACTACGAGAAGGGCGCCGTGGACCTCGGCGCGACCGGCGATCGGAGCCTGCTCGGGGCGGCCGTCGAGGTCGTCGATGGCGACGCCCGCGCGCGGCTGATCCGGGCGATCGTCGATGCCGACGCGGTGTACGCGGTCGACGACGCCCAGGCGCGCATGGCCGACGCGACCCTCGACCTGACCGGCGCGTCCGGAGCGCAGGGCGTGGGCGAGAGCGTGAACGCCGACCTCTGCGTCGTGGCGAGCTGCGGCGCGACCGACGAGACGCTGGTCCGCATCGCCGACGGCCGCCATCGCTCCGCGGCGGCCGCGCTGCACGAGCGCCTGACCGGCGGCGAGCTGAACGCGGCGATCGCCCGGACCGTGGTGCGCTTCCATCGTGAGCACACCGGGCGCGGTCCGACGCGGGCGCAGGCCTTCTACCGCGGCAACGTGATCGTCGTGATCATGCACGATGCGATGACGAAGGCCGAGAGCGGCCTCATCGAGCGCGGGAGGGCCGACGTGGTCCTGGAGTTCCGCAGGGGCTTCCAGGAGACGATGCGCGAGGAGCTGATGGCGACCATCGAGGCGCTGACCGACTGCGGGGTGGAGGCGTTCATGAGCACGATCCACATCGATCCCGACATGGCCGTCGAGATCTTCGTCCTCGACCGTCCCGTGCCGGGGGAGCCCGGCGCGGGCGCGGGAGACCCGGTCGCGTGATCCGGGCCTCGGTCACGCTCGCACCGCTCGAGGTCCCGGGCCCGGATCCGCCGGCGCCCGACCCCGAGCCGCCGTTCCCCGAGCCGCCGACGCCGGACCCGACGCCGCTGCCGATCTAACCCGGGGCTGCGCCGGGCCGCCCGCTGCGCGGGCGCCAGTGCTCCGGCAGGTCCGGATGCTCGAGGAAGACGATGTGGTCGTCGGTGCCCGACGCGGCGACGCCGTCCCACACGCGCTGCAGCGCCGCCTCGAGGTCCTCGGCGTCCACTTCGACCTCGAAGACGCCGAGCTCGTCCGGCTCGCCGACCTCGGCATCGGAAAGCGCCGCGGCGAGCTGCTCCCGCGCCTCCCGGTCGCGCGGCGTGCCGAGGTGGAGCATGAGCATCGCGACGGCCTGTTGCGCCATGGCCGGCGTACTACCCCGACGCCGTCGCCCCGGCAAACGCCCGGCGCGACAGCCGTCAGCGCGTCTCGGCGAGGAACGCGACCAGCGGGTCGGCGACGGCGCCGGGGCGCTCGAGCGCCGGCAGATGGGCCGCGTCGGCGATCGTGACGAGCGGCCGGGCGCCGGGCAGCTCGCCGGCGAGGCGCTCCGCGATCCGGCGGAAGTCCGTCAGGTCGTGCTCGCCGACCATCACGAGCGCGGGCGCACGCACCTCGTGCAGGCGCTCGGCCACCGGCGGGTCGAGCTCCTCGTCCTCGGCGTCGACGCCGAGCTGGGCGTGGAAGGCGTCGCGCTGCATCGTGGCCACGAGGTCGCGCAGCGCCGGGTCGACGTCGCCGGGCGACCGGCGCGGGCCGTCGACCCACGTTCGGACGTTGAGCTCGACGGCCGCCTCCACGTCGTCGGCCTCGAGCGCCGCGTCCTCGGCCTCGCCGAACGCGCGCATCTCGGGCGACCAGTCGAAGGGCTCCCCGATCGCGGCATCCATGAGCACGAGGGCGCTCACCCGGTCGGGCGCCACGAGCGCCAGCTCGAGGGCGACCTTGCCGCCGAAGGACGCGCCGACGACGGCGGTGCGCTCGATGCCGAGCTCGTCGAGGAGCGCGAGCAGGTCGCCGGCGTTCGAGAAGCGGCCGGGCTCGAGCGGGGTGCCGCCGAAGCCGCGAAGGTCGCACGCGACGACACGGTGGCTCTCCGCCAGGCGGTCGGCCACGTCGACCCACATCCGCAGGTCGGCCACGCCCGCGTGCAGGAGCAGGACCGCCGGTCCCTCCCCGCGCGCGACGTGGTGCAGGGTCATGCCTTGGCGGCGAGCTGGCCGCAGGCGGCGTCGATGTCGCGACCGCGGGTGAGACGGACCGTCGACCGCAGGCCATGCTCCTCGAGCACGGCGCGGAACGCGTCGATCGCCTGGCGGCTCGAGCCGTCGTACATCCCCGTCGGGTTGTACGGGATGAGGTTCACCTTGAAGACCCACGGCTCCAGCAGCTTCGTCAGCGCGAGCGCCTGCCCGTAGCTGTCGTTGACCCCCGCGAGCATGACGTACTCCGCGAACACGAGCTTGCGCTTGCTCTCATGAAAGCGCCGGCACGCGGCGAGGACCTCCGCGAGCGGATAGCGGTCGTTCACCGGCATGATCTCGCTGCGCAGCGCGTCGTCCGGGGCGTGGAGCGACAGCGCCAGGCGGATCGGCATCGAGGACTCGGCGAGCGTGTCGATGCCCGGGACCCAGCCGACCGTGGAGATCGCCGTGCGGCGGTGCGTGATACCGACGTCCGGCAGGCGCTCGCATGCGGCCAGGACGTTCGGCAGGTTCATCATCGGCTCGCCCATGCCCATGAAGACCGCGTGGTCGACGCCCTCCGTGCGGCGGAAGTGCAGCGCCTGGTCGAGGATCTCGCCGGTGGTGAGGTTGCGGCCGAACTTCATCTGGCCGGTCGCGCAGAACGTGCACGTCAGCGGGCAGCCGGACTGCGAGGAGAGGCAGAGCGAGCGGCGCCCGTCCTTGTAGCGCATGAGCACCGCCTCGACCGCGCGCCCGTCATGCGTGCGGAAGAGCGCCTTGACCGTGCCGTCGCGGGCGTGCGCCTCGCGCTCGAGCCCGAGCGACGAGAACGGCACCTCCTCGGCCAGCCGGTCGCGCAGACCGGCGGGGAGGTCCGTCATCTCGTCGTAGCCGGCGGCGCCTCGGGCCGTCCACGCCCACACCTGCCGCGCGCGGAAATCCGGCTGGCCGGCGGCGTCGAGACGGTCGCGCAGAAGGTCGAGATCCATGGACCGTTCCACGGTAGCTGGTCATCGGTCCTCCACCGCGAGGGCGCCACGGCCGCCGCGACCGACCCTCGGTGCCGGGACGGGGCGGGATACCCTCCCGCCCCGTGCAGCGGTTCCTGATCGGGCGTGACCTCGCCGAGGCCCTGGACGGCGTGATCCCGCGCGACTCGAGCGGCCAGTCGCTGGCCGACGACTACATCGCGCGGTTCGCCGCCGGCGAGCTCGGCATCGCCGCCGACGGGGCGCGTGTCATGGACCTCGGGTCCGGCGAGGGCGGCTCGGTGGACCAGTTCCGCGCCGCGGCGCCCGGCTGCCGCTGGGTGGGCGTCGACATCGCCGACTCGGTCGAGTCGCGGGCGCGCACCCGGGCCGACGCGGAGTTCGTGCACTTCGACGGCGTCCAACTGCCCTTCGAGGACGCGAGCTTCGACCTCGTCTACTGCAAGCAGGTCCTCGAGCACGTCGCGCACCCCGCGCCGCTGCTGGCCGAGGTCGGGCGGGTGCTCGCGCCCGGCGGCGTGCTCGCCGGGTCGACGTCGCAGCTCGAGGCCTTCCACTCGGACAGCCGGTTCAACTACACGCCGTTCGGCCTCGCCGAGGTGATGCGCGACGGCGGCCTGGAGGTCGTCGAGATGCGACCGGGGATCGACGGCTTCACGCTCCTCATGCGCCGCGCGATGGGAACGCCGCGCTGGTTTGCGCGGGCCTGGGCGATGGAGTCGCCGGTCAACCGCGTCATCGGCTGGGCGGGCCGCGCGACGCGCGCCGACCACGTCTCGATCAACACGGCCAAGCTCGTGTTCTGCGGCCAGTTCTCCTTCCTCGCCCGCCGCCCGACGGGGCGGTGAGGCGGTGAGTCGCACGCGGTCCGGCGACGCGGGCGCGTCGATGCGCCTGGCCAAGCACCTCGCCCACGCCGGCGTGGCGTCGCGCCGCGCGGCCGAGACGCTGATCGCCGCCGGGCGGGTCACGGTCGACGGCGAGCGGGTCACCGACCCGGCGCGCGGGGTCACGGGCGCGGAGGCGATCACGGTCGACGGACGACCGGTCGGCCGGATGCCGGAGCCCGTCGTCTACGCGCTGCACAAGCCCGCGGGCGTCGTGTCGACCGCGCACGACACGCACGGCCGGCGCACCGTGGTCGACCTCGTGCCCGAGGCCGGGACCCGGCTGTACCCGGTGGGGCGCCTCGACGCCGACTCGACCGGCCTCATCCTGCTCACGAACGACGGCGCGCTGGCCAACCGGCTCACGCACCCGCGATACGAGGTCCCCAAGACCTACCGCGCCCGCGTGGCGAACGCGCCCCTGCGCGAGCCGGCGCTCCGCGCGCTGCGCGACGGCGTCGACCTCGAGGACGGCCGCACGGCCCCCGCGCAGGTCCGCCGCCTGCAGGCCGGCGAGCTCGAGTTGACGATCCACGAGGGGCGCAACCGCCAGGTGCGGCGGATGTGCGAGGCCGTCGGTCACCCCGTGGTCGCGCTGCGCCGCGTGGCGTTCGGTCCGATGCGCCTCGGCGACCTGGCGCCAGGCGATCACCGGCGGCTCACCGTCGCCGAGGTCCGGCGGCTGCGTGAGGGCTCGCCCGCGCCGGAGCGCTGACGCGCCGCCGAGGCGCCGGAGCGCTGAGGCGCCGCCCCATCAACTGGCATGATGCCGCGCCGATGCGCCTCTTCGCCCTCCGCGGCGCCGCCTCGGTCGACCGCAACGACGCTGACGCCATCCTCGGTGCCACCGAGGGGCTGATGCGCGAGATCATGACGCGCAACGACCTCACGCCCGACGACGTCGTCAGCTGCATCTTCACGCTCACGAACGACCTCGACGCGGAGTTCCCCGCCGTCGCCGCGCGCAACCTGGGCTTCGACCAGGTCCCGCTCCTCTGCGCGCGGGAGGTGGACGTGCCCGGCGCGCTGCCCAAGGTGATCCGGGTGATGATCCACTACTACGCCGACGACGACCACGAGACGCGGCACGTCTACCTGGGCGAGGCGCGGCGGCTGCGGTCGGATCTCGAGGCCGCGCAGTAGCGCTGCGGCACAATGGGAGCCATGGCGATCGAGTTCTCCGAGCGGGTGCGGCGCATCCCGGTGTACCCCGCGGCCTCCGCGTACGCGGTGCCCGACGACGTGGCGATGATGGCGTCCAACGAATCTCCGGATCCGCCGCTGCCGCAGGTGGTCGAGGCGATCACCGGCGTCCTGGGCACGCTGAACCGCTACCCGGACCCGACGAACTCGCGGCTGCGCCAGGCCCTGAGCGACCGCTATGGGGTGCCCGCCGCGCGCATCGCCATCGGCAACGGCTCGGTCGAGATCCTCATGGCCGCCGGCGAGGCGCTGCTCGAGCCCGGCGCCGAGCTGGTCTACGCCTGGCCGGCGTTCTCGGTCTACCCGCACCTGGCCGCGGCCTCCGGCGCCACCGAGATCCGCGTCGCGCTCGACGGGCGCGAGCGCCACGATCTCGAGGCGATGGCCCGCGAGATCACCGTCGCCACGCGCCTGGTGATCGTCTGCAACCCGAACAACCCGACGTCGACGGCGCTGCCGCTGGACGCGATCGCCGCGTTCCTCGCCGACGTCCCGCGCCACGTGTGCGTCGTCCTCGACGAGGCCTACTGCGAGTTCAACATGCTCGAGGACCCCGACGCGTCGCTCGACCTCCTCAAGCATCACCCGAACCTCGTCCTGCTGCGCACCTTCTCGAAGGTCTACGGGCTCTGCGGGCTGCGCGTCGGCTTCGCGCTGGCCGGCTCGGAGGACTTCGTCCGCGCGGTCACCCAGGTCCGCCAGCCGTTCTTCTGCAACTCCGCCGCGCAGGCCGCGGCGACCGAGGCGCTGCGTCACCAGGACGCGGTCGCCGAGCGCGTGGAGCGCGCGGTCATGGCCCGCGTCGACATGGAGACGCAGCTGCGCGAGCTCGGCATCGAGCCGGCCGAGTCGCAGGCCAACTTCGCGTGGTTCGACCTGCCGGTCCCCGAGGGCGCGGATCCGTCCGAAGTCGAGGCGGCGGTCGTGCGTGGCCTGGCCGAGCGCGGCGTGATCGTCCGCGCCGGCGGCGCGCTGGGCAAGCCCGGCGCGCTGCGCGTGACGTACGGAACGCCGGCCGAGAACCAGCGGTTCCTGCGCGCGCTGCGCGAGCTGCTCTAGCCGGCCGCCGCCGCCGGCAGCCCGCCCGCCGGCGTGGCGAAGCGCACGGCGTTCAGCGTGGCGCGCTCGACCGCCTCGACGGCGAGGACGCCGAGCCGCGTGAGCGCCTCGGGCCCCGGCGGCGGGCCGTCGCCGGTCGCCAGCGCGAAGATCGTGTCGCCGTCGAACATCGTGTGCACCGGGCGGATCGCGCGCGCGAGGCCGTCGTGGGCGACCGCCGCGAGGTGATTGGCCTGCTCGACCGTGAGGGGCGCGTCCGTCGCGACGACGGCGAGCGTCGTCTGCTCGAGCGCCCGGCCCGGATCGCCGCCGCCGCGCACGAGCGCGACGCTGTCGGCGTAGCGCTCCTCGGTCGGGTGGCGCGTGCCCGCCACGATCGTCCCGGTGCGCGGGTCGACGACGTCGCCGCCCGCGTTGGCGACGACGAGCGCGCCGACGGTCGTGTCGCCGGCGCGGACGCTCGCCGTGCCGATGCCCGCCTTCGTCGCGCGCCCGGGGCCGAGCGCCTTGCCGACGGTGGCGCCGGTGCCCGCGCCGACGCAGCCCTGCTCCGGCGCGCTCGCGCTCGCCGCCGCCGCGGCGCGGCCGCCCATCTCGGCGTCGGGCCAGGCGACCCGGCCGATGGAGAGGTCGAAGATCACCGCGGCGGGGACGATCGGCACGACGATGCCCCCGGCGTCGAAGCCGATCCCCGCCTCGGCCAGGTGGCGCATGACGCCGGAGGCGGCCTCGAGGCCGAACGCGCTGCCGCCGGAGAGCACGACGGCGTGGGCGCGCTGGACGAGCGTCCCGGGCCGGCACAGGTCGGTCTCGCGCGTGCCGGGCGCCGCGCCGCGCACGTCGACGCCCACCACGGCGCCCGCGCGGCACACCACCGCCGTGCAGCCGGTGAGCCCCTCGAGGTCGGTGGCGTGGCCGACCTCGATGCCGGCGACGTCGGTGATGGCGTCCA
>JAXDHC010000533.1:0-7956 GCA_034664705.1 Solirubrobacteraceae bacterium | reverse complement strand
CGCGCCCGGAGCCCCGGCGGACGCGACCGGACGCCCGCCTCACCGACGATCCAGACCGGCCCGTGCGCTCGGCGTCGCAGGGTACAGTGACGCGCGCCGGGAAGGCAGCCGACTGGTGCGACGGACCCTGAGGACACGGATCACCACGCGAGTGGTGCTGATCAGCGCCACCGCGGCGCTGCTGCTGAGCGCCGTCCTCATCGTCCTCATCGTCGCCGTCACCGGCCAGCGCGACGCCGCGCGCGACGCCTTCCGCTCGCAGGAGGCGCTCACCGCCGGCAGCCAGCTCGAGAAGTCGCTCATCACCATGGAGAACGGCCTGCGCGGCTTCGTCGCCAGCGGTCGCGGCCGGTTCCTGGACCCGACGACCGAGGCGCTCCAGAGCTACCCCGACGAGGTCCGGCGGCTCTCGAGACTGGTCTCCGACGACCCCGGCCAGCAGGAGCGCGCCCGCCTGATCGGCAGCCACATCGACGACTACGTGCGCCTCTGGGTGCGCCCGCTGATCACGCTGGCCAACATCCGCCGCCCGGCCGCCCAGAGCGTCATCGTCACGAACGGCGGCCGCGAGCGCCTCGACGCGATCCGGGCCGAGTTCGCCGACCTGTTCACGCGCGAGCGCACGGTCATCCGCGAGCGCGAGGCGCGGGCCGAGCAGCGCTCGTCGCGGGCCATCGGCTTCGGAGTCGCCGGCCTCGCCCTCGTGCTCGCCAGCGCCGCGATCGTCACGCTGTACCTGCGCCGCGCGATCGTGCGCCCGGTGCTGACGGTCGCCGAGGCCACCGGACGCCTGGCCGACGGCGAGCTGGGCGCGCGCGTGCCGACGACCCGTGAGGACGAGATCGGCGACCTCGCGCGCGGCTTCAACGCGATGGCCGACTCGCTCCAGCGCCATCAGGACGAGATCGAGCACTCCAACGCCGAGCTCAAGCGCTCCAACGCCGAACTGGAGCAGTTCGCGTCGGTGACGTCGCACGACCTCCAGGCGCCGCTGACCACGATCTCGATGTACGCCGAGCTGATTGAGCGCCGGCACGCGCGCGACCTCGACGGCGGCATGGCGCTCGTCGACGGCATCCGCCACGCCACGCAGGAGGCGCGCACCCTCATCCGCGACCTGCTCGAGTACTCCCGCGCGGGCCGCGGGCAGCTCGCGCTCGAGCCGGTCCACGCCTCCGACGCCGTCGATCGCGCGCTGGAGGCGCTCGCGGGCCCGATCGAGGCCAAGGGCGCCCGCGTCAGCGTCGGCGGGCTTCCGGTCGTCCGCGCCGATCGCCCCAGCGTGACGCGCGTCTTCCAGAACCTCATCGGCAACGCCGTGAAGTTCACCGACGAACGGGTGCCCGAGGTCGGCATCGGCGCCGAGCGCGAGGGCGACGCGTGGCGCTTCTGGGTCCGCGACAACGGCATCGGGATGGCCCCCGACGACACCGACCGGATCTTCCAGCCGTTCCGGCGACTGCACGGCGAGGAGGCCTATCCCGGCACCGGCATCGGCCTGGCGATCTGCGAGCGCATCGTGCACCAGCACGGCGGGCGCATCTGGGCCAGCAGCCGCCCGGGCGAGGGCAGCGTGTTCAGCTTCACCCTGCCGGCGGCGGAGGCGTAGGCGATGCGGCTCCTCACGGCGCTCTCGATCGTCGTCGTCCTCGCGGTCGCCGGCTGCGCCGGCGGCGACGACCCGAGCGGTGCGACGCGCTCCGGCGGCGATCCCGCGCAGGCCCCGCTGCGCATCGGCACGAAGAACTTCACCGAGCAGTTCGTCCTCGGCGAGCTCTACCGCCAGGCACTCGAGGCCAAGGGCTTCCCCGTCGAGCTCAAGGTCAACGTCGGCAGCAGCGAGATCATCCACGAGGCGCTGACCGGTGGCGCACTCGACATGTATCCCGAGTACCTGGGCGTGCTGCTCTCCGAGGTCGCCAACGAGCGCGCGCGGCCGAGCAGCCCGCGCGCGGCGTACGCCGCGGCGACGGCCTTCGAGGAGCGCAACGGCTTCACGCTGCTCGGGATGACACCGTTCAGCGACGCCAACGCCCTCGCGGTCACGCCCGAGTTCGCCCGCGACGAGGGCGTGCGCGCGATCGCCGACCTCGGGCGCGTCCGCGGGATCGTGAGGATCGGCGCGCCGCCGGAGTTCCGCACGCGCTTCGAGGGCCTCATCGGGCTCAACCAGCGCTACGGCCTGCGCAACGTGCGCGCCATCCCGATGACGATCGGGGAGCAGTACGAGGCGCTCGCCGAGGGGCGCGTCGACGTCGCCGCCGTCTTCACGACCGCGGGCCAGCTTGCACAGGGCCGGTACGTGCTGCTCCGGGACCCGCGCGAGCTGTTCGGCACCCAGCACGTCGCGCCGGTGATCAGCCGCCGCGCCGTGCAGCGCTTCGGCCCGGGGCTCTCGGCCACGATCGACGCCGTGAGCCGGCGCCTCACCGCGACGGCCATGCGCCGGATGAACGCGGCCGTCGACCTCGACGGGCGCAAGCCGGACGCCGTGGCCGACGAGTTCCTGCGCGAGCAGGGACTGAAGTAGCGGTGGGTCGCGCGGGCACGCGCAGCGACCGCTGACCGAACGTGGCGCGGTCGCCGCCGATCGCGGTAGGTTGGGCCCGGCATGAGCGGGCCCATTCAGGTGGCGGTGTGCGATGACGCCCGTGCGGTGAAGCTGTTCCTGCGCCACGTGCTCGAGGAGGACGGCGACATGCTCGTCGTCTCCGCGACGAGCACCGGCAGCGCGCTCCTCGCCGAGCTGGTCGAGCATCGCCCCGACGCGCTGCTCCTCGACCTCCTGCTGCCGGACGTCTCCGACCCCTCGGCGCTCGTCCGGACGCTGCGCGAGCGCTCCCCCGAGATGGCGATCCTGCTGATCTCGAACATGCCGTCGTTCCGCCTCGAGGAGGAGGCCGCGCGCCTGGGCGTCGACGGCTGGGTGCCGAAGGCCCACAAGCCCGAGGACCTGCGCGACGCCGTGCGCCAGATCGTCGCGTCGCGCTGAGGCGCCGACGCGCCGGCCCGCGGACCGCGCGGCTACTCGTCGCGCGGCGGCGGCCGGAACAGGATCCGCTTGACCTCGGAGATCGTCACGCCGCCGAGGCGCAGCGCCGTGTGGAAGCCCTCGGCGCCGAGCTCGCCGGCGTCCAGGGAGCGCCGCAGCTCGTTCAGCACGGCGCGGTCCTCCTCGGCGACCTGGTCGCGCCCCGCCTCGAGCAGGATCAGGTGACGCGGTCGCTGCGCGCCGGCGGCGATGCGGACGAAGCGCTCGCGCTCGGCCGGGTCGAGCCCCTCCGTGGCGAGCACGACGCTCTGGTTGGACGTCAGGCGCTTCGTCACGGCGGCGTCGAGGAGCTCGGGCGCACGCGCCTCGATCTGATCGTCGGCGACGCGCCCGGACAGGAGCGCGCGCACCCGATCGAGCGACAGCAGGGCGGAGCGGTCCTCGAGGACGCGCTCGGCGAAGCGGTCGCGCTCGGCGGGTGTGCCCGACACGAGGACGACGAGGCTTCCCGGCATGTAGCGGAGGCGGTCGGACGGGCGCAGGACGCGCGAGCGGACGGACACGTCCGCCGGGCGCGGTGGCGCGCCTTCGCGCCGCGGCCGATCCGAGGACCAGCCGCCCCGCTCGTCGTTCGAGATCTTGATGCTGCGAGGGCCGCTGGGGGTTGACATACCACCATCCTGCCCTACGACGCCGCCGCGATCACTCCGGGGCGGTCCGACCGGGGGAGCCGGCGGGCGCCCCGGGCGCGCGCCCGATCAGCGTGCCCGGCCGACCGGGAGGCGCGCGCGGAGGTTCTGCTCGTCCTGCGGGTGGACGTCGGCGAGGCGCTTCATCTCGGCGCGCAGGGCATCGGGCAGGCGGCTGGCGCCCGGCGTGTCGATCTCGAGCAGGTTGCCGGCGGGGTCGCGGACGTACGTCTGCGCGAGGTCGCCGGGCAGCTCGATCAGGTGGTGGCCGAACGAGTCGTGGTCGAACGCCCCGAGCTCGGCGGCGCGGCGGTAGACCGGCTCGAGCTCGTCCACGGTGACGCCGAAGTGGTGATGGCTCGGCGGCTCGACGTCACGCTGGAAGAGGTGCAGCTGCGTGTCGCCGACGGCGAGCCACTGCACGGGGAAGCCGAAGTTCGGCGTGGCCACCGGCTCGGCACCGAGCAGCTCGGCGTAGAACGCCGTCGACTCCGCGAGGTCGCGGGCGTTGACGCTGACGTGGTTGATCCTGCGCGCGGCCATCGGTCTCCCTCGGCTCGGGGTCGGCACGACGGTATCGAGCGCGCTCGCACCGCAGTCCCTCGTGGCGCGTCGGCGCATCCGGCCCGGACGGCCGAGCGGCCGGTTTCGCGGGCCGACCGGCGCGCGACTGCGAGATCCCGCGCCCGGCCTTCCCGATCCCGCATCGAACACTGCGCCCCAACCGCTGGTCAGGAGCCTGACATCCAAGGAAAGTGGTGCGTACTCACACGCACAACCTCGGGAGGGACCTGTGCTTGGTCGGATTCGACCGACGGCGCTTGGATGCGCCGCCATATTCGCTGGTGCCGGAGCGCTCTTCGCAGCGCCGGCGCTCGCATCGCAGGACCCCGCGAACGACGTCCAGATCCGCAGCGGGAACCACATCCTCGTCGTGCACAACATCGACTTCGTCGGAGCGTTCGGCGACAGCCACACGCCGGGCGAGACGATGAGCGTCGACGTCTTCCGCGGCGACCATCGCATCGCCCATGCCGCGGGGCCGGCGGTCACGACTCCGGACGGCCCCGGCCTGGAGGTCAACCACGGTCCCGCCGGCGCGGCCCAGCCCGGCGACTGCTGGGACACGGTGACGCCCGACATCAAGCCGGGCGACAAGGTCGTCGTGACCGACAGCAGCGGCACGGACAGCACGTACGTCGACGAGATCTCGATTACGAGCATCGGCGGCGACGCTCCGATCGATCCGCTGGTGCCCGAGGTCCTGCTCTCGGACGACGTCCTCGTCGAGGGCGAGGCCCGCAACGTGGTGACCGGCGCCGCGCTGCCCGCGGCGCTGCTCGACTCGGGCGCGTGGCGCACGACCGCCGGCGCGGACCGGCGCGGCGGCGGGCCCGCCGTCACGGTCGCCGGCGACGGCGCCTATACGGCGCGCTACACCGGCCCCGGCTACGGCATCGAACGTGGTGGCTCGACGATCCCGAAGGCCGACGTCCTGAGCGCCGGCCACGAGTTCGGCTACGGGCACGCGCTCGTGCCGCTGCCTGCCGAGATCCAGCTCGTCGAGGCCAGCGCGGGCCAGCTCGATAACCCCGGCCCGGCCATCGGCTGCGAGAGCGCACCCGCGGCCGCCGCCAACGCGATCACGACGAGCAACGACCCCGCGGTGAACCTCAAGACGCTCGCGCCCTCCACCGGCCCCGGCGACTTCGAGGGCCTGGAGCTCGGCGGCGTCGCCACCGGCGACACGAGCGGCGTCGACGTGACGCTCAGCGACGGCACGACGACGATCGACGCCACCGTCACGATCGGAACGTCCGACCTGGGGAACTTCGGCGGGAAGGGCTTCACCGCCCGGTTCGACGCCGCGGCCCTCGGGACGCTCGCCGACGGCCCCCTGACCGCCACCGCGACGTTCAGCGGCGGCACCGGCCCGGTGACGGCCACCCGCACGATCGCGAAGGACACCCTCGCGCCGGGCGCCCCCACGGCCACCCCGGCGGCGGGCAGCTACACCGCGACGCAGTTCGTGACCCTGGCGTCCCCGGGCGCCGCCCGGGTCCGCTACACGCAGAACGGCGCCGACCCCGCCCTCGGCGGGCAGGCGTTCGGCGGCTCGATCGGCGTCAGCACGAGCCGGACGATCCGCGCGGTCGGCATCGATGCGGCCGGCAACGTCGGCCCTGAGGCGTCGTTCGCCTACACCATCACCGCCCCGCCGAGCGGCGGCGGCGGGAACCCGGGCACCGGTGGCGGCAACGCGGCCGGCGGCGGCGCCGCGCGCGGCGCCGGCGCGCAGGCCGCGGCGGCGGCACCGGTCATCGGCGCGCTCGCCGCGCCGGCGCCCGCGCCCGCAGCCGGCGTGGCCGGTGAGATCGCGTCGTCCACGGCGCCGCTGGCGCTTCGGCGCCTGACCCTCCCGGCCCGGATCAAGCGCGGCGCGATCCGCTCGGGCGGCCTGCGCCTCACCGTGCAGGTCAACGACGGAACCCGCGTCGTGCGCGTCCGCGTGTACCGCCGCAAGGCCAACGGGTTTCGCACGCTGGTCGCCGAGGCGTTCCGCACGCCCACGAGGGCGGGCCTGCTCCGCATCAGGCTGGACAGCCGCCGCATCCGCAGCGCGCTGTCGGTCGGCGGCTACGAGATCGAGGTCACGCCGGGCACGAGTCGCAGGGCGCTCGGGCGGACCTCCTGGCGGACGTTCCGGGTGATCCGCTAGCACCGGCCCCCGGACACACCGAAGCACCCGCCGCCCGGCCCTGTGCCGGGCGGCGGTCGTTCGGGTGCGCGCATGCGTTGTTCACCTGGGCTTGCGGGCGCGCACGATGGCTGAGGTCGCGTGCGTGTGGACCCGGTGTGTCTCGCGGATCTCGATGTCGGTCAGGCCCGCGGCGGCGAGCGCGTCGCGGAACTGGGCGTCGGTCAGCGCGCCCGCGATGCACCCGGTGTACGCGGCCATGTCGGCGCGGGTGGCGTCGTCCATCTCGTCGCCGGCGATGACGTCGGACACGGCGAACCGGCCGCCCGGGCGAAGGACGCGCGCGGCCTCGGCGAGCACCTTGTGCTTGTCGCCCGCGAGGTTGATGACGCAGTTGGAGATGACGACGTCGACCGAGCCGTCGGGCAGCGGGATGTCCTCCAGGTAGCCCTTGAGGAACTCGACGTTCTCCACGCCTGCCTCCGCGGCGTTGGCGCGCGCCAGCTGCAGCATCTCGTCGGTCATGTCCAGGCCGATGGCCTTGCCCGTCGTCCCGACGCGCCCGGCGCTGATGAGGACGTCGGCGCCCGCGCCCGAGCCGAGGTCGAGCACCGTCTCCCCCTCATGCAGGTCCGCGACCGCGGTTGGCACGCCGCAGCCCAGCGACGCCTGCACGGCCGTCGCCGTCGCGCCCTCGGTCTCGGCGCCGTCGTAGAGGGAGGCTCCGAACACCTGTGCGTCGTCGGCGCCGGTCAGTGCGATGGGGCCGCAGCACGACGCGGAGGAGCCCGACTGCGCGGCGACGGCGCGGGCAGCGGCCGCGTAGGTGTCGCGCACGGTCTCGCGGATGTCCTCGGACGCACCCGCGGGCGCAGTCTCCGCCGACTGGCCGGCCGCGCAGCCGCAGGCGCCGCCGGCGGCGCGCTCGCCGCAGCAGGCGTCCTTGGCGGATGGCTCGCAGCACGTCGCCTGCACGTCGGTCGAGCAGCAGGAAGAAGCGGCAGGCGTGGGGTCGGCCGCGGGGGTGGTCAGCTCAGCCATGAGGCCAGCTCCTTCAGGGAGTCGGTGGAAACGGAGTAGTAGGCCCACTTGTGACGACGCTCGACGGACACCAGGCCGGCGTCGACGAGCTTCTTCATGTGGTGCGAGAGCAGCGACTGCTTGATGTCGAACAGCGCGATGAGCTCGCACTGGCACACGGCCAGGTCGCTGCGCCGCAGCACGTCGAGCAGGCGGACGCGCAGCGGCTCGGACAGCGCCTTGGCCACGGTGGCGATGCGCTCGGCGTCGAGGGCGGTGTTGAGGCCGGCGGACGGCGCGCAGCATGCGGCGGCGGGCGGTCCGGCGGGGAAAGTGGGAAGCGGCGAACTCATAACAGAGTTTGTTGTTGTGAGGCACCGTACCAGAGCCGCAGGACCGCAGCATCTCGCGCGTGCAGAGCGCGCAGACCGTCGCGCCGTCGTGATCCTCGGGGCGAGCGACCGTCGGCTCACCGCCAACCCCGCGCGCACGTGTCCGGCGCACCCCGAGCCACCGTCAGTCCGTCCGCGAGAACCGCCAGATCGCGACGCCGATCA
>JAXDHC010000532.1:0-4830 GCA_034664705.1 Solirubrobacteraceae bacterium | reverse complement strand
GCGAGCTCGAGCGCCTCCATCGCCCGGCGGCGGATCTCCTGCTTGCCCTGCTTGCGGCCGCGGCCCTGCTTGAGCGGGAAGGCGACGTTGTCGAGCGCCGTCATATGCGGGAACAGCGCGTAGTTCTGGAACACCATCCCGACGTTGCGCCGGTGCGGCGGCAGCTCCGCGATCGACCGGCCGTCCAGCAGGATCTCGCCGGCGTCGAGGTCGGCGAAGCCGGCGATCATGTTCAGCGTCGTCGTCTTGCCCGACCCGCTGGGGCCGAGGAGCGTGACGAACTCGCCGCCGCGGACCTCGAGCGACACGCCGTCGACGACGACCTGGTCGCCGTAGCGCTTGGTCACGCCGGCGAGCGACAGCGTCGCTCCGGGCGAATCCGCCGGCGTCCCCGCGTGCGGGGTCCGGGCGCGCGACGACGCGTGGGCGGTCAGGGCTTCGGGCATCCGTCGTTCCTCCGGGCTCACTGGGGGACGTCCTGCTTGCGGGTCAGCGCCGCCGAGCCCAACAGGACCAGCACGGTCACCGCGAGCAACATCGTCGAGATGGCGGCCACGGTCGGGTCGAGGAAGTTCTGCAGCGTCGCGAAGATCTGCACGGGCAGGGTCGTGACCGTCGGGCTCGTCAGGAAGATCGCGACGACGACCTCGTCGAGCGAGGTGACGAACGCGAACAGCGCGCCGGTGAGCACGCCGGGCAGGATCAGCGGCAGGGTGACGCGCACGAACGTCGCGACCGGGCCCGCGCCGAGGTTCGCCGCGGCCCGCTCGAGCACGGGGTCGACCGTCTGCAGACTCGCGCCGACCGTGACGACCACGAACGGCAGGGCGAGCGCGGTATGGGCGAGCACGAGACCGAGGACCGAGCCGGTGATGTGCCACCGGCCGAACACCTGGAAGACGCCGATCGCGAGGATCACCGTCGGCACGATCATCGGGGCGACGAACAGCGCCTGGACGACCTGGCGGCCGGGGAAGCGGCCGCGCACGACGCCGAGCGCCGCCATCGTCCCGAGGACCGTGGCGAGCACCGCGGCGAGCACGGCGACCTTCAGGCTCGTGGCCGCCGTCGGCAGCCACGCCTCGGTGAAGAAGTTCTCGTACCAGCGGCTCGAGAGCCCCTTGGGCGGGAACGCCAGCGACCGCGTCGACCCGAACGACGCCGTCGCCACGATGACGGTCGGCGGGATCAGGAAGAAGATCACGACGCCGGCGATCGCGTACAGGACGCGGTCCGAGAGCCGGGAGCGCCTCATCGGTCCTGACTCCCCGTGGCGGGGCGGACGATCCTCGCGAGCACGGCGACGAGCACGAGCGTCACGATCAGCAGCACGCCCGCCATCGCCGAGCCGAAGCCGAAGTCGAGCAGCTGGCTGACCTGCGTGACGATGATCTGCGAGAGGAGCGCGTCCTTGGGGCTGCCGAGCAGCGCCGGCGTGATGTAGAAGCCAAGCGCGTAGATGAAGACGATCAGCGACCCGGCGCCCACGCCGGGGAGGCTGAGCGGAAGGTAGATGCGCATGAAGGCCCGCCAGGGCCGCGCGCCGAGGTTCGCCGCCGCGCGCATGTAGGAGGGGTCGATGGTCCGGAGGCTGGCGTAGAGCGGCAGGACCATGAACGGCAGCAGGATCTGGCTCATGCCGATCACCACGCCCGTCGTCGTGCGGATGAGGTGGACGGGGCGGTCGGTGATACCCAGCCCCTGGAGCACCTGGTTGACGAGCCCCGTGTCCTGGAGGATCACGGTCCACGCGTACGTGCGCACGAGCAGGCTCGTCCACAGCGGGACGAGCACGAAGAAGATGAGCATCCGGCGCGCGGCGGGCCCGCCGCGCGTCATCAGGTACGCGTAGGGATAGCCGAGCAGCAGGCAGATGACGGTGACCAGCACCGAGGTGACGAGCGTGCGGATCAGGACCTGCACGTAGACGTCGGTGCCGAAGAACCTCTCGTAGTTGCCGATCCCCAGCTCCGGCTGCGTGAAGCTCTGCTGAATGATCGTGTACAGCGGGTAGGCGAAGACGACCGCGAGGAACACGAGCGGCGGCAGCGCGAACCAGGCCCAGCCGTTGGCCGGTAGCCCGCGGCTCCCGTGCAGCGCTCGGGAGCCGGGGCGCGCGACCGGGGCTACTTCAGCAGCCACTGCGCGAACTGCTCGTCCAGCTTGGCGGCGTTCTCGCCCCACCAGTCGTAATCGAGCGGGACGCCGATCGCGGTGTGCTCGGGCGTCGTGGGCACCCAGTCACGCGTCTCCGGATCGGCGTTCGCGGCCGCCTCGGTGCGCGACGGTCCCCACGGGGTGTACTTCGTCATCCCGATCTCGCGGTCGGGATGCGTGCCGTAGTTGATGAACTCCATCGCGGCCTTGAGGTTCTTCGCCCCCTTGGGCACGACGAAGTCGTCCCAGCCGTAGATCGCGTCCTGCCACTCGATGGCCACCGGCGTGTCCTGGTTGACCTTCGTGTCGTGCATGCGGGTCGCCCAGCAGGCACAGAGCGTGACCTCGCCCGTGTTCATCAGCTGCTCGGACTGGTCGCCGCTCTCCCAGAACACGATGTCCTTCTTGATCGTGTCGAGCTTGCGGAAGGCGCGGTCGGCGTCGAGCGGGTACAGCGCGTCCTTCTTGACGCCGTCGGCCAGCAGCGCGGCCTCGAGGATCCCGGACTCCGCGTACTTCGGCATGGACCGCTTGCCGGGGAACTTCTTCGTGTCGAAGAACTCGGCCCAGTTGCGCGGGTGCGCGTCCTTCCACTTGTCCGTCCGGTAGGCGATCGGCAGGCCGAACGCGCCGTTGGGCACGCTGCAGTCCGTCTTCGGCATCGTCTCGAGGAAGCCGTTCGGGTCGATGACGTTGTAGTCGAGCTTCTCGAGCCAGCCCTCCTTGCAGCCGCGCCGGCTGACGTAGGGCTCCACGTCGGCCACGTCCCAGACGACGTTGCCGGTGTCGACCATCGACTTGAGCTTCGCGTAGTCGATGGGCTGGGTGACGTTGACCTTCGTCCCCGTCTCCTGCCGGAAGGGCTCCACGATCGCCTTCATCTGAGCTTCCTGGTAGGCGCCACCCCACGTGTTGAACGTGAGCTGGCCGCCGGAGGTCGAGCCGGAGGCGGCGGTGCTCGTGTCGCCCTCCTCACTCCCTCCGCATCCGACGACGGCCACCGCTATGACGACCGCCGATAGGAGGGCGCTCCCCCCTCGGGTCACGACTGCGCGCCTCATCACTCTCCTCTCGATCGGGGCGCGGCCGCTGGGGCCCGCCACCGTGCAGTTGCGCGTGCGCGGTCGACTGTATACACTCGTTTGTGTGTTGTCCAGAGGCAACCGGCGTTCACGCTCGGGAGAGCGCCGGTGACCGCGGAGCCGGCCGGCGCGCCGGCGCCGCTCCCACGGCACGGCACGACGGCAACGGGGCTGACCTTCGACAGCGCGGGACGGGCGCTCGCCGGTGGGCTGCCGCCGTCGCTCCCGGAGCACATCGCCCACGTGCTCGAGCGCGACATCGTCGAGGGCCGCCTCGCCCCCGGGGAGCGGGTCACCGAGGAGGAGCTCGCGCTGCGCGTGGGCGTCAGCCGTACGCCGGTGCGCGAGGCGATGCGCATGCTCGAGGGCCAGGGGCTGATCGTGCGCCACCGTGACCGCGGGGTGTTCGTGGCGCAACGGACGCGGCGCGACGAGGCGGCGGCCATCTACGAGCTGCGGGTCGCCCTGGAGGGCCACCTCGCCGCCAAGGCCGCGCAGCACCTGACGCCCGGCGAGCTCGACGCGGCCTGGCGGCTGCATCACGAGTTCCAGCGCCGGCTGCGCACGGCCACGGGCGACGCCGGGCCCGGGCTCGTGGCGGTGGACTCCGATCTGCACTGGACCATCTACCACGGCGCGCGATCGGACCTCGTCTCGGTCGTGGCCAGCTACTGGGGGCGCCTCCAGCGCGAGCTGTACGACCCGGTCTACCGCAACGACCCCGAGGTCTTCGCCGCCCAGCACGAGCGGATCCTCCAGGCCCTCGCGGCGCACGACTCCGAGGCGGCGCAGGCCGCTGTGGGCGACCACATCCGCAGTGGCTGGCGGGCGATCACCGCCGCCTACGGCGACGCCGACACGGTCGCGGCACCGGTGCCGCAGACCGGCGCGCCGCGCGTCGACGACCGCGACCGCCGGCCGTAGCGGCGCGCCCGGCGGCGGCGGAGCGGCGCCCGGCGCGGCTACCCCAGCCCGGCGATCCGGATGCCGGCGTGCGCCTTGTGGCGGATGTTGATCGAGATCATCAGGGCGGTCAGCTGCTCCACCACCCGCGACATCTCCAGGCGCCCGGCGTCGACGCACCGCAGCCCCGGGATCCGGTCCAGGAGCCCCGCCACGGCCTGCTTGTCCGCCGCCCGATCGCCGCAGACGAGGACGTCCTCCTCGAGCGCGTGGTCGAGGTCGGCCAGCGACGCCGCCGCGACGGTGTGCAGCGCGCTCACGCCGCGGACGCCGTCGGGGACGAGCGCCTGCGCCTGCTGCGCCGCCGACCCGGCCCAGACCGCCACGGTCTGCGTCGGCCGGCCGCCGACCGCCGTCGCCAGCGGCACCGTCGCGTCGATGAGGATCTGCCCCGGGGCGAGCGTGTCGCGGAGGTCGGCGAGGGTTCGCGCCTGGCTCGCGAACGGGACGGCGAGCACGACGGCCCCCGCCGCGCCGGCCGCCTCCGCGTTGGCGGCGCCGCGCGCGCGGGCGCCGGGCACCCGCGCCTCGATCTCCGCCGCCGCCGCGGCGGCGCGCGCGGCGTCACGCGACCCGAGGACGACCGCGAGGCCGGCGGCGGCCAGGCGCAGGCCGAGGGCGAAGCCGA
>JAXDHC010000531.1:0-3479 GCA_034664705.1 Solirubrobacteraceae bacterium | reverse complement strand
CTGCGCATCATCAGCGGGTTGGGCTTGCCGACGAAGTACGGCTCGACGCCGGTCGCGCGGCTGATGAGCGCGGCGACGGAGCCGGTCGCCGGCAGGGGGCCGTCGGGCGTCGGGCCCGTGGCGTCCGGGTTGGTCGCGATGAACCGCGCGCCGCCGAGGATCAGCCGGATCGCGCGGCTGATGCGCTCGAAGCTGTAGGTGCGCGTCTCGCCGAGGACCACGTAGTCGGGCTCGCGGTCCGTGAGCGTGTAGCCGGCCGTGTGCAGCGCCGTCGTCAGGCCGGCCTCGCCGATGACGAAGGCCGAGCCGCCGGGGCGCTGCGCCTCGAGGAACCGCGCGGTGGCGAGCGCCGACGTCCAGATGGCCTCCTCGGGGACCTCGAGGCCGCTCGCGCGCAGCCGGGCGGCGAGGTCGCGCCGGGTGTAGATCGAGTTGTTCGTCAGCACGAGGAACGGCGTGCCGAGCTCGCGCAGCCGCCCGAGGAACCGGTCGGCGCCGGGGATCGCGTGCTCCTCGTGGACGAGCACGCCGTCCATGTCCATCAGCCAGGAGCTGATGCTGCGGCGGGCGGCACGGCCGTCCGGCGCGGTGGCCGGGCCGGGATCGACGGTGGTAGGCATGGTGTCGGTCTCTCCTTGGTGGCGGAAGCGCGGGCCCGCCCGCCGTCCGGCGAGCGGCGTGCTGCGTCTTCAGGTTCCTACCGCGCCCGCGGAGCGTCGTTGCACGGCTGTGACGAGGCGCACAGGCCGCCGGTCAGACGTCGAGCACGGCCCTGGCCAGCTCGAGCGGCTCCGCGAGCAGCGTGCGGCCGCCGGCGGCGATCGTCACCGCGCCCGGCTGCGACTCGAGCACCGTGAAGCGCGCCACACCGTGCTTGTGGGCCAGGACGTCGGAGTGACCGACCGGGAAGAGCTCGTGGCTGACGCTCCGCTGCTGGACGGCGTGCGCGACGCGGTCGATGAAGTGGTGCATCCGGATCTCCGTGACGTCGCGGGTGGTCAGGCGGGGGCGGGGAGGGGCGCCGCGGCGCCCGCCGGTGAGCCGAGGGCGGCGGCGGCCCGCGCGAGGCTCTGCACCGTCGCCCAGTCGCGCTCGCGGACCGCCGCGGCGGGCAGCATCCACGAGCCGCCGACGCACACGACGTTCGGCAGCGCGAGGTAGCCTGGCGCGAGGGCGAGGTCGATGCCGCCGGTCGGGCAGAAGCGCATGGCGGGGAAGGGGCCGGCGAGCGCGCGCAGCATCCTCACGCCGCCGACCGCCTCGGCCGGGAACAGCTTCGCCACGGCGACGTCGCGCTCGAGCAGCGCGATGACGTCGGACGGCGTCGCGGCCCCGGGCAGGAACGGCACGCCGCTGTCGCGCATCGTCTCCAGCAGCGCCGGCGTCGCGCCGGGGGAGACGAGGAACCGCGCGCCGGCCGCGACCGCGTCGGCCGCGTGGAAGGCCGACGTGACCGTGCCCGCGCCGACGACGGCGCCGGGCACCTCATCGGCGATGCGCTCGATCGCGTCGAGCGCCGCCGGCGTGCGCAGCGTGACCTCGATCGCCGGCAGGCCGCCGGCGACCAGCGCGGTCGCCAGCGGCACCGCGTCGGCCGCGTCGTCGACGACGACGACCGGCACCACGGGCGCGAGCGTCAGCGTGTCCTCGATGCGCGCGCTCATGCCGCCACCGCCTCGGCCACGGCCGCCGGCGGGGCGGCGAACACGGACGCGCCGTCGTCCGGGCGCCCCACGAGGTGGCGGAACGCCCCGAACAGCTCGCGGCCGGTGCCATCGCCCGCGGCGGCGGTCGCCGGCGCGGGGGACGGCTCGCGCTCGGCCAGGTCGACGCCCTCCACGTCGAGCGTGCCGAGCTCGGCGTCGAGATGCACGAGGTCGCCGTCGCGCAGGCGCGACAGCGGGCCGCCGGCCGCGGCCTCCGGCGTGCAGTGGATCGCCGCGGGGACCTTGCCCGACGCGCCCGACATGCGCCCGTCGGTCACGAGCGCGACCCGGTGGCCGCGGTCGATGAGGACGCCGAGCGCCGGCGTGAGCTTGTGCAGCTCGGGCATCCCGTTCGCGCGCGGCCCCTGGTGGCGGACGACGGCGACGAGGTCGCGGTCGAGCTCGCCCCGCTCGAAGGCGGCGAGGAACTCCGCCTGCCCGTCGAAGACGAGCGCGGGCGCGCTCACGACCCGGTGCTCGGGGGCGACGGCCGAGACCTTCATGACGGCGCGGCCGAGCGAGCCGCCGAGCACGCGGATGCCCCCGTCCGGGGCGAACGGCCGGCGAGCCGGGCGCAGCACGTCATTGTCGCCCGAGACGCGCGCGGCGGGCCGCCAGCGCAGCTCGCCCTCGTCGAGGTAGGGCTCGTCGCGGTAGCGCTCGAGGCCGTCGCCGGCGATCGTCCGCACGTCGGCGTGCATGACGCCCGCGTCGAGCAGCTCGCCGATGAGGAACCCGGTGCCGCCGGCGGCGTGGAAGTGGTTGATGTCCGCCGGGCCGTTGGGGTAGACGCGGGCGAGCAGCGGCACGACCGCCGAGAGCGCGGCGAAGTCGTCCCACGTGAGGGCGATGCCCGCGGCGGCCGCGATCGCGACGAGGTGCATCGTGTGGTTCGTCGAGCCGCCGGTCGCCAGCAGGGCGACGACGGCGTTGACGATCGCCTTCTCGTCGACGAGCTCGCCGATGGGCGTGTACGACTCGCCGAGCGCGGTGAGGGCGACGACGCGGCGCGCGGACTCCTCGGTGAGCGCCTTGCGCAGCGGCGTGCCCGGGTTCACGAAGCTCGCGCCCGGCAGGTGCAGCCCCATGGACTCGACGACCATCTGGTTGGAGTTGGCCGTGCCGTAGAACGTGCACGTGCCGGGGGAGTGGTAGGAGCGCGACTCGGCGTCGAGCAGCTCCTTCTGGCCGGCCTTGCCCTCGGCGGCGAGCTGGCGGATGCGGCTCTTCTCCGGGTTCGGCAGGCCCGAGGGCATCGGGCCGGCCGGCACGAGCGCGACCGGCAGCTGGCCGAAGGTGAGCGCGCCGATGAGCAGGCCCGGCACGATCTTGTCGCAGACGCCGAGCAGCAGGGCGCCGTCGAACATGTCGTGGGCGAGCGCGACGGCGGTGGCCATCGCGACGACGTCGCGGCTGAACAGCGACAGCTCCATGCCGCTGCGGCCCTGCGTGATGCCGTCGCACATGGCGGGCACGCCGCCGGCGAACTGGGCGACGCCGCCGGCCTGGACGACCGCGCGCTTGAGCATCGCGGGGTAGCGCTCCAGCGGCTGGTGGGCCGAGAGCATGTCGTTGTAGGCCGACACGATCGCGAGGTTGGGCTTCGTGCGGCCGCGCAGCGCCGCCTTCGTGGGGACGTCCGAGGCGGCGAAGCCGTGGGCGAGGTTGGCGCAGCCCAGCGCGCCGCGCGCGGGACCCCGTCCGGCGGCGAGGCCGATGTTCTCGAGGTACGCCGCGCGGGTGGCGGCACTGCGGTCGGCGATGCGCGCGGTG
>JAXDHC010000530.1:0-3816 GCA_034664705.1 Solirubrobacteraceae bacterium | reverse complement strand
AGGCGCCCGAGGGTCGCGGCGACCGTGAGCAGCGCAAGGTGCAGCGCGCAACCGAGAACGACGGCGTAGACGGCCATCTTCGGGATCCCCCAGAGCGTCGTGGTGCTCGCCTCGGGCGAGGCGACGGGACGGTGTGCCGACGTCGGGGCCGGGCCGGCGCGCCCCGGCCGCGATGACGTCGCGTGCGGCTCGAGCGGGAACTCCCGCCAGAGCTCGGTGGGCAGTTGCGGCTTGGCCGTGGACGTCCCCGTCGGGGCGGGCGCCCGCGTGCCCGTGGCGGCCGGGCCGCCGGCGGCGGACGGCGGCGCCCCGTACGTCGACGTCGACGTCGACGTGGTCGGCGCCTGTGCCGCCGGGGCGCCGGCGGCGAGGCACATCGCGGCCGCGGCCGCGAGCGCCGGCACGCCGGCGAGCGCCCGTCTCGTGAACGGCCCGGACCACGTCTCGTCGGCGAGCCGCGACATGTCCGTTCGTGCCGGGCCCTAGCCGGCGCCGTCCCCGGTGAGGAGCACGAACGCGTCCTCGAGCGTGGCCGCCCGGCGCATCGCGTGCGGCATGCCCTCGGGCACCGCGTCGATCCGCTCCGCATGCATGATCGCCGCGCTCACCCCCGTGTGACGCACGACATGGCCGTTGCCGGCGGCCCATCGCTCGACGTCCTCCAGCATCGCCGGACGCCCGTAGAACTCCAGCACCTCGTGACCCGCGTGCTCTGCGACGAGCGTGGCGGGTGGGCCGCGCGCGATCACCCGGCCCTTGGCCATCACCGCGACGGTGTCGGCCAGGCGCTCCGCCTCTTCGATGTAGTGCGTCGTCATGAGCACGGTGAGGCCCTCTTCGCGCAGGTCGTCGATGAGCGACCACAGCTGCTGGCGGACCTGGGGATCGAGGCCGACCGTCGGCTCGTCCAGCAACGCGACGCGCGGCTGATGCACGAGCCCGCGCGAGACGAGCAGGCGCCGCCGCATCCCGCCCGACAGCGCGTACAGCGACGTGTCCGCGCGATCGGAGAGGCCGGCGCGTTCCAGCGCCAGGTCCACCGCGGCGCGCCTGTCCTTCCGGCGCACCCGGTAGAGGGCGGCGAACACCGAGAGGTTCTGGCGCGGTGTGAGCTCCACGTCGAGGCTGTCGAGCTGGGGGACCACGCCGATCTCCGCCCGGACCTGCTTGGACTGCCGCGGCAGCTCGAAGCCGAGGACGTCGAGCCGGCCCGCGTCGGGGAGCGCCTGCGCGGTGAGCAGGCGCATCGTCGTGGTCTTCCCGGCCCCGTTCGGTCCGAGGAGCCCCACGCACGTCCCGCGCTCCACGTCGAGGTCGAGGCCGTCGACAGCGACCCGTTCACCGAAGCGCTTGACCACACCCCGGAGGCTGATTGCGGGGTCCACGCGGGATAGCGTGCCGGAATTGTTGACCGTTCGGGGTTTTTTTACCTTGCCTTCTCGCAGCGCTTCGGCTTATGGTGCTCTCGGGCGTACGGATGTCCCGGAAGGAGACGACCGAGTGAGCACATCCGGCGAGCAGCATGAGGGGGCGGTCGTGGTCGATGGGGTGGCGACCGGGGCCGACGGACGACACACGGCGTCCACACCACCCGTCTCCGTCGAGCGCGTGGTGGTGCGTCGCGGCGCGTTCCACGATCCGGTGATCCTGATGCAGGCGTCGGAGGCGGCGCGGTCGCTGCCGGGCGTCGAGCACGTGGCGGTCGGGATGGTGGAGCCGCTGAACATGGTGATCATCACGCAGCGGTTCGGCTATGAGGTCGCGGCCGACGGCCTCGGCCCCAACGACCTCGTGATCGCGCTGCGGGCGGACGCCGAGGAGACCGCCGACGAGGCCCTCGACGTCATCGACCGTCACCTCGCCGCCCGGGTGGGCGAGCGCGAGGTCGTCGACGTCGGCGCCTACGTCCTCGGAGGCGACCGCGACGGCAGCCCCGTCGAGCGCGTCCGCTGGCAGGTCGCCGAGCCCGGCACGTACCGCACGCTGCTCGAGCGCGTGGCGCCGCGGGCGGAGGCGATCGCGCGCGCCAACGACGAGGCGCTCGCCCGCATGCAGGCCGCCCAGCCGCTGGTCGTCGGGGTCGCCACGGCGCGCGACGTGCTGCCCGGCATGACGGACCGGACGATCCTGCACGCCGGCCCGCCGATCGAATGGGCCGACATGTCCGGCCCGCTGCGCGGCGCGATCATCGGCGCGGCGCTCCTGGAGGGCCTCGCCGACGATCCCGAGGACGCCATCCGGCGCGCCGAGGCCGGCGAGTTCGAGTTCGCCCCCGGCCACGAACGCGGCGCCCTGGGCCCGATGGTGGGCGTGATCAGCGCCTCGATGCCGCTGTGGGTGATCGAGAACGCCGACCGCGGCAACCGCGCGCACTGCAACTTCAGCGAGGGCTACGGGCGCGTCCTGCGCTTCGGCGCCTACAACCCGGAGGTCGTCGAGCAGCTGCGCTGGATGGGCGAGGTCGCCGCGCCCGTGATCGCCGCCGCCCTCGATCGCCTCCCGGCGCCGCTGGACCTGCGCGCGATCAACGCCGACGCCGTGCAGATGGGCGACGAGGTCCACAACCGCAACCGGGCCGCGACGTCGCAGGTGTTCCGGGCGCTCGCCCCCGTGCTTATGCAGCTCGACGCGCCGTTGGACGACCTGCTCGCCGTCGCGCGCTACATCGCGGGCAACGACTACTTCTACCTGAACCTCAGCATGGCGGCGGGCAAGGCCACCGCCGAGGCCGCCTCGGGGATCCCGGACTCGACCATCGTGACCACGATGGCCCGCAACGGCACCGACTTCGGCCTGCGCGTGAGCGGCACCGGCGAACGCTGGTTCACCGCCCCCAGCGGTGAGGTCCGCGCGCTCTTCCGCCCCGGCTATGACCGCGACGCCGCCAGCCGCGACGTGGGCGACAGCACGATCACCGAGACGACGGGCCTCGGCGGCTTCGCCATGGCCGGCGCCCCGGCGATCGGGCATTTCGCCGGCATCTCGGCCGAGGACGCCGTGCGGGCGACGCTGGCGATGTACGACATCACCTGGGCCGAGAGCGTCAATTACCGCATCCCCGCCCTGGGCTACCGCGGCACACCCCTCGGCATCGACTGCCGCAAGGTGCTGGAGACCGGCATCCCGCCGGTCGTCAACACCGGCGTCGCCCACCGCGAGCCGGGAGTGGGCGTGATCGGCGGTGGCATCGTCCGGCTCCCGCTGGAGCCGTTCGCGGCGGCCCTCGAGGCCGTCGCCGGGCCCTGAAGTGGTCGAGCGGGTCGTGGTGGGTCGCGGGGCGCGCGAGGTCGTCGACGTGGGCGCGTACGTCCTGGGCGGCGACCGCGACGGCAGCCCGGTCGAGCGCGTCCGCTGGCAGGTCGCCGAGCCGGGCACGCAGCGCGCGCTGCTCGAGCGGCTCGCGCCGCGCGCCGCCGCGATCGCGCGCGCCAACGACGACGCCGTGGCGCGCATGCAGGCCGCCCAGCCGCTGGTGGTCGGAGTCGCCACGGCGCGCGACGTGCTGCCCGGCATGACGGCGACGACGTTCCTGCACGCGGGCCCGCCGATCGAGTGGGCGGACATGTCCGGGCCGCTGCGCGGCGCGCTCATCGGCGCCGCGCTGCTCGAGCGCGTCGCGCACGATCCCGAGGACGCCATCCGGCGCGCCGAGGCGGGCGAGTTCGAGTTCGCGCCCGGTCACGACCGCGGCGCGCTGGGTCCCATGGCCGGCGTGATCAGCGCCTCGATGCCGCTCTGGGTCATCGAGAACGCCGACCGCGGCAACCGCGCGCACTGCACGTTCAGCGAGGGCCTCGGCGGCCCGTTCCGCTTCGG
>JAXDHC010000529.1:0-4500 GCA_034664705.1 Solirubrobacteraceae bacterium | reverse complement strand
TGCTGACCCTCTTGGGCTACTCGCTCTACGACACGATCATCGTGTTCGACCGCATCCGCGAGAACGTGCCGCGCATGCCGCGCGCCGCGTTCTCCCAGATCGTCAACCGCTCGATGAGCGAGGTGCTCGCGCGGTCGCTGGCCACCTCGTTCTCCACCGCGCTGCCGGTGCTCGCGCTCATGCTGTTCGGCGGCGAGACGCTGAAGGACTTCGCGTTCGCGCTGCTCGTCGGCGTGGCCTCGGGCACGTACTCGTCGATCTTCATCGCCGGCCCCGTGCTCACGCACTGGAAGGAGCGCGAGAAGGTCTACGAGCGTCGCCGGTCGCGGATCGCCGAGCAGTTCGGCGGCGCGGTTCCCGCGTACGCGGTGGCGACGGGCGGCGCGCCGGTCGACGTCGCGCCGGCGCAGACGCCGCGCGGGGCGCGGCGGCTCACCGAGCCCGACTCGCCGGAGCGCGCGGTGTCCAAGCACGAGTTCGACCAGATGGTCCGCGACCTGCACGCCGACGCCCCGCCGTCGCCGACGGCGACGGCCGAGCGCGATCCCACCGCCGACGCCGATCCCGAGGACCTGGTCCTCAAGGACGACAAGGCCAAGCGCGACAAGCAGAAGCGCCCGCGCAACAAGCGTCACGGGAGGAGCCGCTGATGGGGCTCCTCGCGTGGGTCATGACCGGCCTGGCCATCTGGCACTTCACGGTGTTCCTCCCCGACCGGTTCTGGGGCGGCATCGTCGGCGCGTTCCTCGGCGCGCTGTTCGGCGCGGTGATCTTCGGCCTTCTCATCAACGGGCTGTCGGTGCCCGGGCCCGCCGACACGTCGATCGTCACGGCGCTCGAGGCGGTCCCCGGCACGCTGCTGGGCATGGCCGCGGTGTACGCCGAGGGCGTGCGCCGCGAGCGCACCGAGGGCGCGGCGCACGCATAGGTCGGGGCGACGCCGCCGGCGGCCACCGCCGCGGCGTCCGTCCGGTTCCGTCGGGTGCCGGGCCTAGGGTCCGCCGTGCGTGCCCGCCCGCCTGAACATCCCGCCGTGCTCGGTCGCCGACGTCCTCGCGCTCCAGCGCGAGCTCGGCGTCAGCTTCATCGTGGCCCAGGTCCTCGTCCGGCGCGGGCTGGGCGATCCGCACGCCGCGCGCGCGTGGCTCGAGGCCCGCGACGTCCACGACCCGTCGGCGTTCGCCGGCATCGACCGCGCGGTCGCGCTCGTGCTCTCGCACGTGTCGAGCGGCTCGCGGATCACCGTGCACGGCGACTACGACGCCGACGGCGTCTGCTCGACGGCCATCCTCGTGCGCGTGCTGCGACGCCTGGGCGCCACGGTCGACTGGTACCTGCCGAGCCGCACCGAGGACGGCTACGGCCTCGCGGCGGCGACGGTGGAGCGGCTCGCCGCCCGCGGCACCGGCCTGCTGCTGACGGCCGACTGCGCGATCACCGCGGTCGAGGAGGTCGCGCTCGCCCGGGCGGCGGGCATGGACGTCGTCGTCACCGACCATCACCAGCCGCGCGCCGACGGCGTCCTGCCCGACGCGCCGATCGTGCACCCGGCGCTCTGCGGCTACCCGTGCGCCGACCTCTGCGCCACGGGCGTCGCGCACAAGCTCGCCGCGGCCGTGCTCGCCGCCGCCGGCCATGACCCGGCCCTGGCCGACGAGGACCTCGACCTCGTCGCGCTCGCCACCGTCGCGGACTGCGTGCCGCTCGCGGGCGAGAACCGCCGCCTGGTCCGCGAGGGGCTGCGCGCGCTCGCCGCGACGCGCAAGCCGGGGCTGCGCGCCCTCATGCGGGTCGCCCGGGCCGACCCCGGCGCCCTCGACGCCCGCGCGATCGGCTTCCGGCTGGCGCCGCGGATCAACGCCGCCGGGCGCCTGTACCGCGCCGACGCAGGCCTCGAGCTCATGCTCACCGAGGACGAGGAGCGCGCCGAGGCGATCGCCGCGGAGCTCGACGCCGCCAATTCCGAGCGCCGCCACACCGAGACGCGGATCCTCTTCGAGGCCGAGGCCCAGGTCGCCGAGGCCGGCGACGCGGCCGCCTACGTCCTCGCCGGCGACGGGTGGCACCCCGGCGTCATCGGCATCGTCGCCTCGCGGATCGCCGAGCGCCACCACCGGCCGTGCGTGCTCATCGCCCTCGACGGCGACGCCGGCACGGGGTCGGGGCGGTCGATCCCCGCCTTCGACCTGCTGGGCGGCCTCGACGCCTGCGCCGCGCACCTGCACCGCCACGGCGGCCATCGCGCAGCCGCCGGCTGCACGATCGCGCGCGACGCGGTCGACGGGTTCCGCGCCGCGTTCGTCGCCCACGCCGCGTCGGTGCTGGCCGACGAGGACCTCGTCGCGCTCGAGCGCGTCGACGCCGTCGTCGCCGGCGACGAGCTCGGCGTCGAGCTCGCCGAGGAGCTGCAGCGCCTCGCGCCGTTCGGCATCGGCAACCCCGACGTCTCGCTGCTCGTGCCCGCGGCCGGCCTCACGGACGCGCGGCCGATGGGGGAGGGCAAGCACATCCGCTTCACCGTGGAGGCCGGCGGCGTGCGCGCCCGCGCGGTCGCGTTCGGGATGCCGCGCCTGCCGGACGGCCACGAGGGCCCGCTCGACGCCACCTTCGGCCTGGAGCTCAACGAGTGGAACGGCACCGTCGAGCCGCGTCTCGTCCTGCGCCACGCCCAGCCGCCCGTTCCCGCCCCGATCGTCCTCGCGGGCGAGCCCGAGGACGACGTCGAGGCCGCGCTCGCCGAGCTCGACGCGCCGTCCGGGCCGCCGGCGCCGGCGCCTCGGCCCGCCGCGGGCGCCGTGCGCGACCGCTGCGGGGGCGGGGCCGCCGGGATCATCGCCGCGCTCGTCGCCTCGGGGGAGCCCGTGCTCGTCGCGTGCGCCGACGCGCGGGCGCGCCGCCGCCACCTCGACGGCCGCCTCGGCGGCTTCGCCCTGTGCTCCTGGACCGCCATCGAGCGCGACCCGGCGCTGGCCGGCGGCGCGGCGCACGTCGTCGCGCTGGACCCGCCGCCCGGGCGCGAGCACGTCGCACTGGCCGCCGCCGGCGGCGCGACGGTCCACCTGGCCTGGGGCGAGGCCGAGCGGCGCTACACGCTCGAGGTCCTGGATCGCACCTGTGCGCTGCGCCCCGCCGCGGCGGCGCTCTACCGCGCCCTGCGCGGCGGCGACGCGCTCCCCGACGCGCTGCGCGCGCTCGGTTGCCCGACGACCGCGGGCCGCGCCCTGCGCGTCCTCGCCGAGGTGGGGCTCGTCGACGTCGACCCGGCGGCGCCGAGCGCCGACGTGCCGCCCGCCGAGCGGACGGATCTCGCGTTGTCGGCGGCGTTCCGCGCGGCGGCCGCTCGCCTGGAGACGGCGCGCGCGCACCTCGGGGCGGCCGCGCCCGCTGCCGCCGTCACGGCCGCGCGGCGCCCGGCCTCGGAACGCGAGCGCGTGCCCGCCGCGGCAGCCTGAGCGCTCGGCGTCGCACCGATGTCGAACCGCCGGGGGCCTGGGGTACCCTTGAGGAGATGGCGTCCGATGCGAAGGCCGACCGCACGGAGGGCGCCCGCCGCGACGGCGACGGGGCCGAGCCGCTTCGCGGGCTGACCGCGGCCGCGACCGCGGCGCCGAGCGACCGGCTGCCGGTGGACCGGGTGGCCGATCCCGACGCGCATGCGCCGGTTGCGCGGCCCGACTTCACCGAGGAGGAGCGCCGGCTCCTCAGCGACCTGTTCGCGATCGTCGAGGAGCACGCCGACGAAGCCGCGATGGCGATCGACCGCGAGCGCGTCGAGGACGCCTTCCTCTTCGCCTGCGAGCACCACGCCGACCAGCGCCGGCGCTCCGGCGAGGACTTCATCGTCCACCCGGTGGGCGTGGCGAAGATCTGCGCCGGCCTGCGCCTGGACACCGAGACGCTGTGCGCGGCGCTGCTGCACGACACCGTCGAGGACACGAGCGCCTCGCTGTCGGAGGTCCGCGAGCGCTTCGGCGACGAGATCGCGACGCTCGTCGACGGCGTCACGAAGCTCACCGGCATCACGTTCACCAGCCGCGACGAGGCGCAGGCGGAGAACTACCGCAAGATGATGGTCGCGATGGCCACGGACATCCGGGTCATCCTCATCAAGCTCGCCGACCGCCTGCACAACATGCGCACGATCGGCGCGCTGGCGAAGCACAAGCAGATCGAGAAGGCCAAGGAGACCCTCGAGATCTACGCGCCGATCGCCCACCGGCTCGGCATCCACGCGATGAAGTGGGAGCTCGAGGACCTGGCGTTCGCGGCGCTGCACCCGCGCAAGTACCAGGAGATCAAGGGCCTGGTCAACCAGCAGCGCGAGGAGCGCGAGAGCTACGTCACCGAGGCGGGCGAGTACCGCGCGCGCGAGCTCGAGGCCCTGGGCATCAGCGCCGACAACTTCGGGCGCGCGAAGCAATTCTACTCGAACTACTCGAAGATGACCAAGAAGGGCCGCGAGTACAACGAGATCTACGACCTCACGGCCATGCGGGTCCT
>JAXDHC010000528.1:0-4668 GCA_034664705.1 Solirubrobacteraceae bacterium | reverse complement strand
CATCGTGGCGACCACGGAGGGCCTGACGATCATCGCGGCCGCGGTCGTGAGCATCGGCGCCCTCGCCGTCTTCCTCGGGCGCACGACCCCGGGAATCGCCGTCCGGGCGATCGCCAACGACCGCCGGGCCGCCGAGCTGCTCGGAGTGAACACGGGCGCGATGGTCTTCACCGTGATGCTCGTCGGGAGCGCCCTGGCCGGCCTGTCGGGCGTGCTCCTCAGCTCCTTCTACTTCGTGTCGGTCGCAAGCGGCTTCACCGCGCTGCTGAAAGGGCTCATCGTGACGATCGCCGGAGGCCTCGGCAGCGTTCGCGGCACGCTGATCGCCGCGCTGTGCGTCGGCTTCATCGAGGCTGCGGTCGCACTGTGGATCGGGGCGCAATGGTCGCTGCCGATCCTGTTCGCGGTCGTGCTCGGCTTCCTGGTCGGGCGCCCGCAGGGCCTCTCCGGCCGCATCGACTTCGCGGAGGCACGATGAGCGCCGGCGCGGGGTCCGTGCCCGTCGCGGAGCGGCCCGTCGCCCAGCCGGACGCGACGACGGGCTCCGGGCGCGGTCCGCTCCGCCCGGCGCCGACCGCCGGCGTCGCCGCGCTCGCCGGCCTGGCGCTCGTCGTCGCGGTCCTGCCGGCGGCCGCGGGCGACTACGTCGTGAGCCTCGCGACGCTCGCCGCCATCTGGGCGATCGTCAACATGGCGTGGAACCTGCTCCTCGGCTACGGCGGCGTCTTCTCGCTCGGCCAGCTCGGGTTCTTCGGCATCGGCGCCTACGGCGCGGCGTGGATGCACCTGCACACCGGCCTTCCCGTGCCGTTGACGATCGCCTGCGCCGTCGCGATGGGCGCGCTCGCGGGGCTGGCGGTGGGCTGGCCGTCGCTGCGCCTGTTCGGCCCGTACATGGTGCTCTTCACGCTGGCGTTCCAGCTCAGCCTCCTCTCGCTCGCGCAGACGGGGCTGCCCGGCATCACCGGCGGTGGCGCGGGGCTCCAGGGGCTTGCTCCGCTGGGCCTGTTCGGCGCCTCCACGGAGGCCTCCGCGCTCTGGGTCTGCGGCGCGCTGGCGATCGCCGTCGCGGCGCTCTGCGCCGGCCTGCTGCGCTCGCCGTTCGGCATGGCGATCCAGGCGCTGCGTGACAGCCGCCGGACCGCCGAGGCGCGCGGCATGGCGTTCGTCGGGCACCGCGTGGTCCTGTTCGTCATCTCGGCGGCCCTCACGGCGCTGGCCGGCGCGCTGTACGCGCACGTGATCGGCCTGGTCGTGCCCACCGTGCTCGACCTGCCGCTCCTGCTCGCGCTCCTGGCGATGCTCATCCTCGGTGGCCCGGGAACCCTCGCGGGGCCGATCGTCGGCGCGGTGATCCTCACGTTCGTCAACGACCGCCTGTCCTCGACGGAGGAGTACCAGCAGGTGATCTGGGGGGCGACGATCATCGCCGTCACCCTGCTGCTGCCGGGCGGCATCGCCGGCACCGCCGGGAAGATCCGCCGGCACGGCGCGGGCTGGCTGGACCGGTGGATGGACGACGGCAGCGAGGACGCCCCCGGGGACGGTCGCGCAGCGGAGCG
Source organism: Solirubrobacteraceae bacterium (assembly GCA_034664705.1). Taxonomy (GTDB): domain Bacteria; phylum Actinomycetota; class Thermoleophilia; order Solirubrobacterales; family Solirubrobacteraceae; genus JAOPZW01. Next base: position 3,106 of record JAXDHC010000528.1, on the reverse strand, counting down.
TCCGGGCGGCGAGCGCCGGGGGGCCTGACCTCATGTGGCTCGCCTTCGCGCTCGCGACCGTCGCGCTCTGGAGCACCTGGGGCTTCCTGGGCAAGATCGCGCTGCGCCACGCGCACTGGACGCAGGCGACGCTGTGGTTCGGCATCGCCGCGGCGCTCGTCTGCCTCGCCGTCCTGGCGGTTCGGGGAGCCGAGGGGTCGTGGGGCCTGCGCGCCGTCGGCATGTCGGCCCTGACCGGGCTGGCGGGCGGACTCGGCCTGGCGACGTTCTACCTCGCGCTCGAGCGCGGAGCGGCCAGCTCCGTGGTCCCGCTGATCGGGACCTACCCGGCCGGCGTCGCGCTGCTGTCGCTCGTCTTCCTCGGCGAGTCGCTGTCGACGGTGCAGATCATCGGAATCGTGATGTCGGTCGGCGGCGTGTGCCTGCTGGCCGCGGGCAGCTGAACACGGAGGAGAGCGACATGCCGACCATCGAAGACACCCATTCGCCATGCACGCGGCGACGCGGCGGGCGCGGCTGAAGCTGCGCATGCACGCGGTCGCACCGCCGTTCCCCTGGGCCGAGGGCGTCGACTACTCCCAGGCGGTCGTGGCCGGGCCGCTGGTGTTCGTCGCCGGCCAGGGGCCGTTCGAGGAGGACGGCCGGATCGTCGCCACCGACTTCGCCGAGCAGCTGCGCCGGACGTATCGCAACCTCGAGCGCGTGCTCGCCGAGGCGGACGCGTCGCTCGGCGACGTCGCGCAGATGACCGTGTACCTCGTGGAGGAGTCGCATTACGCGATCTTCAAGACGGTGCGCCGGGAGTTCTTCGAGGCGCCCTTCCCGGCGAGCACGGTGGTGCGCGCTGGGTTGCTCTTCGAGGGCATGCTGGTCGAGATCGACGCGATCGCGGTCCGCGGCGGGAGATTCGCCCTCTGACGGGCGCAGCCTAGGATCAGACCCGTGGGAATCACGATCGGAGAGCTCGTCACGGACCCGATCCTGCGGACGTCGATCCAGGCGGGGCAGGAGGGGAGCGGCCGTAGCATCAACTGGGCGCACGCGTGCGAGCTCGCGGCGCCGTGGGAGTGGCTCGGCCAGGGCGACCTCCTGATGACGAACGGCTTCGCCGTGCCCGTGGATCGCGACGAGCAGGCCGCCTTCGTCGAGCGGCTCGATGCCGCCGGGCTGAGCGGCATCGCCATCGGCCAGGACCTGCACGCGCCGCCCGTGCACCAGGCGATGCTCGAGACCGCGGACCGGCTCGGCTTCCCGATCCTCTACACCGCCTACGACGTGCCGTTCGCCGCGCTGTCGCGGGCCGTCGTCGTGGCGAACCGCCGCGAGGACGAGAAGCAGCTTCAGCGGATGGTGCGCGTCTACGACCGCGTCCGGGTCGCGGCGATCGACGGCCACGACACCGGGGCCCTCATCGGCCACCTCGCCGACGAGATCGACAGCGACCTGCACGTGGTGACCCCGGAGGGCACCGGGATCTTCGCGGCCTCGCCACCGCTCGAGGCGCCGCTTCGGACCGCGCTCGGTGCGGAGCTCTCGCACCGCCAGAAGGCGCCACCCGCCGTGCTGCGCCTGACGACCGGCGGTCACACGGCGCTCGTCGTGCCGGTGCCGTCCGGCCGCGACGCGCTGCTCATCGCCGAGCCGCGCGGCGCCGCGGCGCCGTCGCTGGGGCTGCTGCAGCACGTCGCGACGATCGTCGCGCTCGAGGTCGAGAAGCTCACGGCGGAGCGCGAGCAGCAGCGCCGCCTCGGATCGGAGCTGCTCACGCAGATCCTCGACGCGAAGATCGACGGGTCCGTCGCCGCCGAGCAGCTGCGCCGCCACGGCGTGCAGCCGCAGGACCTCTGCGTCGCCGCGCTGGAACGCGACACTCCGCCCGAGCGCTCGGATCTTCACGTCCGCCTCGCCGAGCGGGCCGTGCCGCACGTGCTGCTCCGGCGCGGCGAGACGTTGCTGGTCCTCTTCAACTCCGATCCGCCGCTGGTCGACGCACTCGTCGACGAGGCCGGGCCGGACGTCTTCCTGGGCCTCAGCGATCCGGTCGCGGGGCCCGCCCGCGTCCCGGACGCCGCGCGGGAGGCGCAGTGGGCGCTTCGCGCGGCGCGCAGCGACGGCAGCCGCGTGGGCCGCTACGGCGAGAACCGCGAGCCGTTCCTGCCGCGGACGATCGGCGAGGCCGGCATGGTCGTCGAGCGCATCCTCGGCCCGCTGCTGGCCTACGACCGCGACCACAACGCCGAGCTCGTCCATTCGCTCGACGTCTTCCTGCGCGCCAACCGGTCGTGGCAGCGGGCCGTCGAGGGCCTCTACGTCCACAAGCAGACCCTCGTGTACCGCATGAAGCGCGTCGAGGAGCTCACCGGCCGGCGCCTGGACGACACCGGCGACGTGGCGGAGCTGTGGCTCGCGCTCCAGGCGCTGAAGCTGATCGGCTGGCCCGAGCCCGTCGTCGCCGCAGCACGTTCGAGAGGCGCCTGACGTCGGGGCGCCCGGCGCCGGTTTCGGGGACTCTGCAGGGATGGCGCTCCGGAACCGACTCGCGGCCCTGCGCTGGACCGTCACGGTGCCGGGGCTCGCCGTGCTGGCCCTCGCGGCCACGTGGGGACGCGAGCCGGCGCCCGTCGTGGTGGTCGTCGTGGGCATCTTCCTGGCCGGCGCCGTGCTCGCGGCGGTCCATCACGCCGAGGTGGTCGCGCACCGGGTCGGCGAGCCGTTCGGATCGCTCGTGCTCGCGGTCGCCGTGACGGTGATCGAGGTCGCGCTGATCGTCACGCTGATGGTGTCCGGCGGGCCGGAGACCGGGTCGCTGGCACGGGACACGGTGTTCGCGGCGGTGATGATCACCTGCAACGGGATCGTCGGGCTGTCGCTGCTCCTGGGCGCGCTGCACCGCGGCGTGGCGACCTTCAACGCCGAGGGCACCGGCACCGCGCTCGCGACCGTGTCGACGCTCGCCACCCTGTGCCTCGTCCTGCCGACCTTCACGACGAGCGCGACCGGCCCGGAGTTCTCGGCGGCCCAGCTCGCGTTCGCGGCCGTCGCCTCGCTCGCGCTCTACGGGCTCTTCGTCGTCGTGCAGACCGTGCGCCATCGCGACTACTTCCTG
>JAXDHC010000527.1:0-4606 GCA_034664705.1 Solirubrobacteraceae bacterium | reverse complement strand
CGAGGAGCCCCTCGGCTGCGTCCTCGGTGCTCTGGCTGAGCGCGGCCACGAGCGACTCCGCCCAGAGCCCCGTGTCGCCGGCCATGTCGGCGATGTGCGGCAGCGCCGCGAGGATGAGCCGGTTCGTCAGCGGCGCGTTGGCGGCGATCTGGCGCGCGAGCTCGTGCGCGCGGGCCGGCGCCTCGCCGGGGCCGACGAGCTCGTGGGAGAGCCCGAGGCGCTGACCGTCCTCGGCCGGCAGGCGGCGGCCCGTGAGCATGAGCTCGCGCATCCGGTCCGCGCCGAGGACGCGCGCGATCCGGACGGCGCCACCCCCACCGACGAAGATCCCCAGGCGCCCCTCGGGCAGCGCGTAGAACGCCGACGGGTCGGCCACGCGCACGTGCGTCGAGAGGGCGAGCTCGAGCCCGCCGCCGATCACCGCGCCGTGCAGCGCGCTGACGACCGGGATGCGCCCCTGCTCGACGTGCGCGAACGCGCGGTGCCAGAGCTGCGAGTGCTCCATGACCTCGAAGGCCGTGCGCTCGTGGTGCTCGCCCAGGTCCAGGCCGGCGCTGAAGTGGTCGCCCTCGCCGAGGATCACCGCGGCGCGGACGTCGCCGGGCGGGGCGGCGAAGAACGCGCCGATCGCCTCGACGAGCGCCAGGCTGAGCGCGTTGCGCCGCTCCGGGCGGCTGAGGCGCAGCGTCGCGACGCCGTCGGCCACGTCGACGCGCAGGCCGGAGTCGGTCATCTCGGGGATCCCTCCAGGGTCAGGGCAGGTGCGTGGCGGCGGCCTTGGCCGCGAGCAGGTCGATCAGCAGGGCGTCGCGCTCGGCGACCATCGCGGCGACGTCGGTGCCGGCGAGCTCCTCGCCGACACCGGCGACGGCGGCGTCGATGAGCTCGGGGGTCAGGCGCGGGGTCTGCATCGCCTGCCACCACTCCTCCATCGGCGGCCCGAGGTGCTCGAGCACGTGGGCGATCCCGCCCGGGCCGCCCGACAGGTGGTGCAGCACGAGCGGGCCCATCAGCGCCCAGCGCAGGCCGGGGCCGTGCGCGATCGCGGCGTCGATGTCGGCGACCGAGGCCAGCCCCTGGTCCACGAGCGAGTACGCCTCGCGCCACAGCGCGGCCTGCAGGCGGTTGGCGAGGTGGCCGGGAAGCTCGGCGCGCAGGTGGATGGGGTGCTTGCCCAAGGCGGCGTAGAAGCTCATCGCGCGCGCGACGGCGGCCTCGCCGGTGCGCTCGCCGCCGACGACCTCGACGAGCGGGATCAGATGCGCGGGGTTGAAGGGATGACCGATGAGGACGCGCTCGGGATGGCGCTCGCACGTGGCCTGGATGACGCTCGGCATGATCCCCGACGAGCTGCTGGCCAGCACCACGTCCGGCGGCGCCAGCGCGTCCATCGCCCGGAAGAGCTCCTGCTTGACGTCGGCGCGCTCGGGGCCGTTCTCCTGCACGAAGCCGGCGCTCGCGACGGCGTCCTCGAGGCTGCCCGTGAACGTCAGGCGGTCCGGCGAGGCGCCGTCGGCGAGGCCGAGGCGCTCGAGGATCGGCCAGTGCGTCCCCACGTCCGCGCGCAGAAGGGCCTCCGCGTCGGGCGCCGGGTCCGTGGCCGTCACGTCGAGGCCGCGCGCGAGGAAGAAGGCCGCCCAGGCGGCCCCGACGACGCCGGTGCCGACGACGCCGGCGCGCGTGATGGGTGGGGAGTCGTTCACGGTCGGGGATCGGTCGCGCGGGCGAGGTTCCGCCCGGCGGATCGGGAGGTTGACAGACCGGCGCGCGGTGCCCGCGGCTCAGCCGGCGCCGGACGCCGCGGCGTGGTCCGGCTCCGCGCGCTCCGCGAGCCACGGATAGCGCTCGGTGTCCTGGCCCGCGTAGTCGGGGTCGAGGTAGATGAAGCAGCGGTTGATCTGCCAGTCGCGGATCTCGAACACGTCGCACCAGCGCCCCGCCCCCCACTCCGGCAGGCCGGCGCGCCACGGGCCGTCCTGGTGCTCGCCGTGGCTCGTGCCCTCGGCGACGATCGTGTCGCCGCCCGAGAAGACCCAGTTGAAGCTCGCGTAGTCGTGGCGGATGGAGCCGAGCGTCGCGCCCACCTCGCCGAACAGCGTGCCGATCTCCTCCTTGCCGGTCGCCAGCCCCCACTTCGGGAAGTAGACCTGCGCGTCGTCGGCGAACAGCTCGAGGATGCTCTCGCCCGTCGAGGTCACCCCGCCGTTGTCGAACGCCTTGAGGTACTCCAGCGCGACCGACTTGCGCTGCTCGTCGGTCATGGTCTGATGCGCGAGCGCCATGCGTCTCCTCCTCGTGTGAGCGTCTCTCGGGCCCAGTCTCCCTGCCGGGCGCTCGTCGGCGCAAGCGCACGGGTGCACCGCGCGCTTCCCGCGCCGGCGGGTGTAGCCCCGCGCCGCTCGGGGCATCGATCGGAAGGGATCCACGACGAGGGAGGCGTGATGCGATCGGTCGACGGCGACGCGGGGCGGCGGCGGGGGCGCCGGCGCCCGGCGGCCCTGCTCGGCACGCTCGCGGTGGCGGCGCTCGTCGCGCTCGCCGGCTGCGGCGGCGACGGCGGCGGCGGCGGCGCGAGCGGTGGCGGCGACTCCGCCGAGCCGACGAAGGTGAAGGTCGGCGTCCTGCCCATCTCCAACGTCGCGCCGCTGTACCTCGGCGTCGAGAAGGGGTTCTTCCGCGACGAGCGCCTCGAGGTCGAGCCTGCGCCCGCCCAGAGCGGGAACGAGATCGTCGCCGCGATGGTGGCCGGCGATCAGCAGTTCGCGTTCCTCGGGTACGTGCCCGCGATGTCGGCCCGGTCGCAGGGGCTGCCGATCAAGCTCGTGGCGAACGCCGACAACGGCGCCGTGAAGGCCGCGGACGAGTGGACGGTGATCATGGTCCGCAAGGACAGCACGGTCCGCGAGGTCGGCGATCTGGCCGGGAAGACCATCGCCGTCAACGCGATCAAGGGCGTCGGCGAGGTCGTCATCAAGGCCGCGCTGGACAAGCGCGGCGTGGACCCCGACAGCATCAGGCTGCTCGAGGTGCCGTTCCCCGAGATGCCCGCCGCGCTGGCCCGCGGTCGCGTGGACGCCATCTGGGCGCCCGAGCCGTTTCTCACGAGCGTCATCGGCGAGGGCGCGCGGGAGATCGAGGCGCCGCTCACCACGCTGGGCCCGAGGTTCCCGAACGGCACGTACGCGACGACCGAGGCGTATCTCGGCGACCACGCGGACGTCGTCGAGCGCTTCGCCCGGGCCATCGACCGCAGCAGCGCCTACGCGAGCGCGCACCCCGACGAGGCGCGGGCGACGATCCCGACGTTCACGAAGATCCCGGCGGCGGTGGCCGGCAGGATCCGCCTGCCGCTGTGGCCGACCGAGATCGACCGCGCGAAGCTCCAGCAGCTCGCCGGCTACGCGGTGCGCTACAAGGTGATCAAGGAGGCGCCGGCGCTCGACGAGCTCATCTGGCAGCGGCCGTCGTGACGGCGCGGTCAGCCGAGCGCGCGGAGCTCGCGCCGCAGGATCTTGCCGGTCGCCGTCTTCGGCAGCTCGTCGACGATCTCGACGCTGCGCGGGTACTTGTACGCCGCCATCCGCTCGCGGCAGAACGCGATGAGCTCCTCGCCCGATGGAGCGTGACCGGGCTTGACGCTGACGTACGCCTTGACGGTCTCCCCGCGATACGGGTCGGGCACCCCGACGACCGCCGCCTCGCGGACCGCCGGGTGGCCGTAGAGCACGTCCTCGACCTCACGCGGCCAGACCTTGAAGCCGGCCGCGTTGATCTGGTCCTTCTTGCGGTCGACGAGGTAGAACCACCCCGCCTCGTCCATGAACCCCACGTCGCCGGTCCGCAGCGCGCCGCCCGGCAGCGCGTGCGCGGTCTCGTCGGGCTTCTGCCAGTAGCCCGGCACGACCTGCGGCCCGCTCGTCACGAACTCGCCGATCTCGCCGGCGGGCACGTCGCGGCCGTCGTCGTCGACGACGCGCACGACGGTGTTGAAGACCGGGACGCCGACGGACAGGGCGCCGGAGCCGGGGTCGACCGGCGCGCGGCGGTCCAGCGGGACGGCGTGGGACGGCGACGTCGTCTCCGTGAGGCCGTAGATGTTGTGGATGTAGGCGCCGAACCGGCGCTCGAAGGCCTCCACGGTCGACGGCGGGATCGGCGCCCCGCCGCTGTAGACCTTGCGCAGCGAGGAGAGGTCGCGGTGCTCCGCCGACGGGTGGTTCATCAGCGCAATGAACGCCGTGATCGCCCCGATCGTGAACGTCGGGCGGTGGCGCTCGGCGAGCGCGAGCGCCACGCCCGGATCGAAGCGGTGGAAGAGCACGAGCGGCATCGGCACGGCCATCGCGACCGCGAGGTGCCCGATCAGGCCGGTGATGTGGAACAGCGGGGCGACGGCGAGGACGCTGTCCTCCGGGCCCAGGCGGATCCAGTCGCGGTAGGCCTGGGCCTGGAATACGACGTTCGCGTGGGTGTTCATCGCGCCCTTCGGCGGCCCTGTCGTCCCCGACGTGTAGGTCAGGAACGCGACGTCCGACGCGTCGAGGTCCACGGCCGCGGCGCGCCGTCCGGCGAAGGCCAGCGTGAGCTCGACCAGGTCGTGCGCCGG
>JAXDHC010000526.1:0-10280 GCA_034664705.1 Solirubrobacteraceae bacterium | reverse complement strand
GTCACGGGAGGAAGAAGCGCTTGCTCGCGGCGGTTGCACTAACGGCGATGGCGGCGGCCGCGTGGCTGGCCTTCGGCCTGCACATGGCGCAGCCGGCCCACGCCGCGGGAAGAACGACATGGATGTGGACGGAGAGCACGATGGCCAGCGCCCTGCGCGTCGACTACGCCTACGACCCAAGCGTCGCCGATCCGAATGACCCGTGGCACTACGAGCTCACAGATGTCGAGTGTCGCGGCTACGGCGACTTCATCGGCGACGAGACCGCGCGCCACTTCCAGCGCTTCACGTGCACCATGACCTACGTCGCCACGGACCCGACGATTCCGAACTACGTCGACCACGTTGGCGCGCGCGTCACGGGGCGCTTCGACCACCAGGAATACGACCCCTCCAGCAGTCCGCCCGCCCCGCGTCGACTCGACCGACCGCAACGCTCGCTGCTCGGCTACGCCGACTGGGACAGGTCGACGGCGACGATCTGCTGACGTGGCTCGTGCGACCGCGCAACCTGCTCCTGCTGGGACCAATGGGCGTGCTTGCAGACAGCCCCTCGGTATCGCGGATCACGTGGCGTCGCTGGGGAGGAGCGCGGGCATACGGCGTCGGGCGGACACGAACGAAGACCTACGACCCGTGGACGCGCGTCGACCTGGTCGCCTACCGCGTGCGCGCGTGCGCCGGCACCTCGACCTACACCCGAGTGGCAGCGAGCTTCACTACGAAAGCCCGCGGCGACACGTATGGGGCAAGGCGAACCTGGGCCATGCCGCACTGCGGCTTTCATCTGCGCTGACGAGTCGGTCAGCGCGGCCGACCCGCCGAGGCCGGCGTGGTGTCGCTCCTGCCTGAGGCTGTCGGAAAAAGGGGTGGGTGTCGTCCGGGTCGGCGGTGAGCCTGTGCGCATGGGCGCGAGGTTTCATCGGGGTTGACCGCGAGCAGGTGTTCTTGATGCCGCCGTCGGTGCGCGACTGGGTGCACGACGGGCATCTGGTGTAAACGGTTCTTGACGCCGTGGGCGAGCTCGACTTGTCGGCGTTCTATTGCGCGTATCGCGCCGACGGCCACGGCCGACCCGCGTATGAGCCGTCGATGATGGTGGCGTTGTTGATGTACGCGTACGCGCGTGGGAACCGCTCGGCGCGCGGAATCCAGCGCGCGTGTGTGTAGGACGTCGCCTATCGCGTGGTGGCCGGCAATCTCGCGCCGGATCACCGACGGTCGCGGAGTTCCGCTGCCGCCACGAGCAGGCGCTGGGCGAGGTGTTCTCCGGCGTGCTCGGTCTCTGCGCGCGCGTGGGCCTCGCGTCGGTCGGAGTGGTGGCGATCGACGGGACGAAGATGTCGGCGAACGCGTCGATGAACGCCAACCGCGAGTACGTGCAGATCGCGCGGGCGATCCTGCGCGAGGCGGCCGAGATCGACCAGCGCGAAGACGAGCTCTACGGTGACGCGCGCGGCGACGAACTGCCCGAGCACCTGCGCACCCGCGAGGGCCGCCGACAGGCGCTGCGGGAGGCCAAGGAGCGTCTGACGCGTGAGCGTGAGCAAGCCGTCGAGGCCGGCGATGACGACGACGAGGATCGGGTCGAGATCGAACTCGATCCGCAGCAGTTCATCACACGTCCGCAGGGTCGGCGGGCGTGGTTGCGTGAGGGTCGCCGCGCGCTTGAGGCTCAGCGCGAGCGCGAAGGGCGCCGGGTCCCGGGCGACCGCGGAGCGGTTGTTTGAGGCGTGCCGGCGCCTGGAGCACGAGCTCGATGCCGACCGGGCCGCCAACGCTGCCTATGAGCATTGGCGCGCCCGTGGCGTCGCCGCCGACGGATCCCGGAGGATGGCGCCCGGGATGGTGAAGCCGTTCGAGCTGCCGGAACTGCCGACCGGATAGATGAATGTCACCGACCCCGATTCGCGCGTGGTGCGCACGCAGGGCCAGCCGGGCATGCAGGGCTACAACGCCCAGCTCGCGGTCAACGACCGCCAGCTCATCGTCGCTGCTGAGATCACGACCGAGTCACCGGACTTCGGGCATCTCGAACCGATGGTCCGCGCCACCCAACGCGAACTCGCCGCGCACGAGCTCGGCGATCCCGATGTCGTGCTCGCCGATGCCGGCTACTGGCATCAGCGCCAGATGCAGCAGATCGCCAGCGACGGGATCCCGGCGCTCGTCCCGCCCGACGCCGGAACTACGTCGCGGTGAGCGGCCGGGCTGGACCGGCGGCATGTACTCGTTCATGCCGCGTGCTGGCCACACCCGCCGGCCATGATCTCTACCGCCAGCGCCAGATCACGATCGAGCCGGTGTTCGGTCAGATCAAGTTCAACCGGGCGATCAAGCGATTCCAGCGCCGCGGCAGATCGGCCTGCCGGAGTGAGTGGCGGCTGATCGCCGCGACCCGCAACCTGCTCAAGCTCCACACCCACCGCCTCGCCGCCGCGACACCATGACCGCGGCGGCGCTGCCGCCGCCGCCGGCGCCGGCGCCGCCAAGACTCCCCCGCGACCGCCGACCCGAATCGCCCGCCGGATTTACCCGACAGCCTCCCCTCAAAGCAACAGTCCGAGGGCCGCTGCTGACGTGGCGTCCTGCCGAACCATCACTCGCCGCCATGTTGGTCTCGTCGTGACGTACGTCCGCCGGTCCTAGAAGAGTTCCGTGATTGCCTGATCGCTGGAGCCGACGTAGCGGTCGCGCTGCTTCACGCCGAAAGGCCCGTAGGGGTAATCGTTCGGCGACGGTGCGCTGACCTCGTTGAGGCGCGCGGTGTCGTCCTCGCCCAAGACTAGGTCGCCAGCGATGAGATTCTGTTCGAGCTGTTCGAGCGTTCTCCCGCCGACGATCGGTGCCGTGACGGCCGGGCGGTTCGCGACCCAGCTATAGGCCACCTGGCTGGGCGTGACACCGCTGCTGGCCGCGATGTCGCGGACGACGTCCAGGGTGGCCCAGTTCTGGTCCTTGGCGGCGAGCTCGCCGAAGATGTGGTCGTTCATCGGATTGCCGGCGCCCGCCCGAGTGTCGCTTGCGGCCTTCTGGCCCTTGCGGTACTTGCCACTGAGGAACCCCGCTGCCAGCGGAGACCACGGCAGCAGGCCGATGTTGTTGTGCAGGGCGGCCGGGACGTTCTCGTACTCGATCTCGCGGCTGACGAGGCTGTACTGCTGTTGCAGCGTGACCGGCACCTGAGCGCCCATCGCCTTCGCGGTGGACAGGGTTAGCTGCATCTGCCAGCCGGTGAAGTTCGACAGGCCGATGTAGTTGATCTTGCCGGCGTGCACAGCATCGTCGAGGAAGCCCAGGGTCTCCTCGATGGGGGTGAGCGGGTCCCATCCGTGCAGCTGGTACAGGTCGACCTGGTCCCGGCCGAGCCGACGCAGCGACGCGCTCAGCGCACGGTCGAGATTGCGACGCGACGATCCGACCTCGTTGACATCGGGGCCGGTTCCGAACCGGGCCTTGGTGGCCAGAACGACACGCTCGGTCACCTCAGCCGGCCGGCTGGCGAACCAGCGCCCGATCAACTCCTCAGACGCCCCGCCCCCGTAGACGTTGGAGGTGTCGACGAGGTTCCGTCGGCCTCGACGAATCGGTCGAGGACCGCGAACGCATCGGGCTCGTCGGTTTCGGTGCCGAAGCCCATCGTCCCGAGGGCCAGGTTCGAGACGCTGATGCCGGTTCCCGGCAGAGTGCGGTAGTTCATGGTTGTTCTCCTGAGGTTGAGGCCTGAGGCTCAGGCTTGGGAGGTGGGCATGGCCCAGAGCTCGGCCACGGAGGAGCGGCGCGGGCGGGTGACCATGTAGGTGATGCCGTCGGCGATGTCCTCGGGCTGAAGCGGCTCGGGGATCCGGTCGGCGTCGGCGGCGAGGTCGGCCTGGACCTGTTCGTTGTTGTGGGAGACGAGCTCGGTCGCGACAGCGCCGGGTTCGAGCACGCCGACGCGCACATGCTTCTTGGTGACCTCCTGGCGGAGCGCTTCGGTGAAGCCGTTCACGCCGAACTTGGTCATGGCGTAGACCCCGAAGTTCGCCCAGGCCTGGCGGCCGGCGATCGAGGAGATGTTCACGATGTCGGCGACGCCACGCAGCTCGTCCTCGGCGGCGGCGAGCAGGTGCGGCAGCGCCGCGTGCGTGACGTACAGCAGACCGGTCTGGTTGACCGCGATCATCCGCTCCCACTCCTCCACGTCGGCGCCCACGACGGGGCCCAGGAGCATTAGGCCGGCGTTGTTGATGAGGATGTCGAGCCGGCCGAAGCGGTCGACTGCGGCCTGCACGGCGCGGTCGGCCTGGCCGCGGTCGGTGATGTCGGCCTCGACCGCCAGGGCGGTGCCGCCCGCTGCCTCGATGTCTGAGACGAGCGTGTCGAGGCGGTCCTTGCGGCGGGCGACGACGACGACGGTCGCGCCGTTTTCGGCAAGCCGGCGGGCGGTTGCGTCCCCGATCCCGCTGCTGGCGCCGGTGACGAGCGCCACGGTTCCGTTCAGTGCGGTGATGTTCATGCCCCGACCTCCGCATCGCCGTCGGCGAAGGCCAGCGATGAGGACAGCTCGCGATGGGCGTCGACCTGCTGCTGGCGCTCGGCGAGCTTCTCCTCGGCCTGCCCGATGGCGTCGGCGCCGCCGATGAAGCGGAACGGCGGCTGGTCCAGCTCGGTGATGGTGATGAGCGCCTGGGCGAGCTTGGTCGGGTCGCCGCCCTGCTTGCCGTTCATGCCCTCCCAGAACTCGCGCTGGGCGGCATTGCGCTCCGCGTAGTCCTCGATCGTGGCCGGCGCGTAGTTCGTCGACTCCTTTGTGAGCAGCTCGGTGCGGAAGAAGCCGGGGTTGACGACCGTGGTGTGGATGCCGAACGGCTCGATCTCGGGGGCCAGAGACTCCATCCAGCCGTCGACGCCGAACTTCGACGCGGCGTACGCGGTGCCGTACTCGAAGCCGGCGAACCCTGCCGACGAGGAGATCGTGACCACGTGCCCGGAGCGCTGCTTGCGCATGACCGGCAGCGCGGCGCGGGTGACGTTCATCGGGCCGATTAGGGTCGTGGTGATCTGCCGGTCCATCTGCTCGGGCGTGAGCTCCTCGAAGAAGCCGGCGTAGAAGCTCGCGGCGTTGTTGACGAGCACGTCGACGCTGCCGAAGCGCTCGACCGCGGCGGCGACGGCCGCCGTTGCGTCGTCGCTGCTGGTGACGTCGAGCTTGGCGACGAGCAGGTTGTCCGCGTCGCCGAGCGCCTCGGTCACGGCGTCGGGGTTGCGGCCCGTAGCGACGACGTTGTGGCCAGCGGCCAGCGCGGCCTTGGCGATGTCGACGCCCAAGCCGCGGCCGGCGCCGGTGATGATCCAGGTCTTCTTCTCGGTAGGCATGAGTCCAGAGAAGCACCGCACGCGTCGTTCTGAGAGACCCTGTTGAGGGAGGTACTGGCAGGGTCTCCCAGCCGCCCGTGCCCGGGTCTACGCTGGTCTTCGTGGAGACGAAGAAGGAGATCCAGGAGTTCCTCACCTCCCGCCGCGCCGCGGTCACGCCCGAGCAGGCAGGCCTGCCGACCTACGGCGCGCGGCGTGTCCCGGGGCTGCGCCGCGAAGAGGTTGCCGTCCTGGCCGGCGTGAGCGTTCCGTACTACACCCGCCTGGAACGCGGAGACCTCAGCGGCGTCTCCGAGGGCGTGCTCGAAGCACTCGCCGGCGCGCTCAAGCTCGACGCCGCCGAGCGCGCTCACCTCTTCGACCTCGCTCGCGCCGCCCACCCCACCGGAGCGCCCAAGCGTCGGCGTTCGCCTAAGCCGCGGATCCGGCCCGAGATCCAGTGGACGCTCGACGCGATCACCGGTGCCGCCGCCTACGTCGGCAACGACCGCCTCGACATCCTCGCCACCAACGAACTCGGGCGAGCCTTGTTCTCCGAGCTGTACGCCGCGCCCACCCGGCCGGCGAACTTCGCCCGGTTCTGCTTCCTCGACCCGCGGGCCGAGACGTTCTACCCCGACTGGGACGGCGCCGCCCGAACGACCGTCGAGATCCTGCGCGCGGCGGCCGGGCGTGACCCGTATGACCGCGAGCTGTCAGACCTCGTCGGTGAGCTCGCGACCCAGAGCCAGGAATTCCGCACCCACTGGGCCGCCCACAACGTCCGCTTCCACGCTTCCGCCGTCAAGCTCTTCCATCACCCCGTCGTCGGTGAGCTCAGCCTCAGCTTCAACCGCATGGACATCGCCGCCGACCACGGGCTGACCCTCTTCACCTACGCCGCCGAACCGGGCTCGCGTTCCGAGGAGGCGCTGAACCTGCTGGGAAGCTGGGCGGCCACGATCGACGACGCCGAGCCGGCACGGACGACCGACCAGAGCTGAACGCGAGCGACCCCTGGCGTCGTCCCGAGCCTCCTCCTCGTTCGCGCCTTCTGCTTTCCAGCAGGGTGGCGGTAGCCAACCCTGCATCACGCCGCTCTGCGACAGCGACCCATGGCGACCGCGCGGTCCTGCGCCACACGTAGGTTCGCCGCATGCCGCTGCGCGCGAAAAGGATCTGCCCTCCCCGCGGTGGCTGCTGGCCACGGTTGTCGTGGGCGGCCCTCGCGCTCGCGGCCTCGCCGATACGCGGTCGGCCCGAGGTTGCGCTCGGCTCGCCGCTCCTCCACCGCGCCGAGCTGTTTGTGGTCAGCCTCGTGCTCCTGTGGCTCTTCGCTCGGCTGGTCTGCCTGTCGTACTTCGGTCGCTTCCTAGGACTCGGGCCAGCGTCGAATCGCGGCCGATAACCATCAAACGCGCGCTGTCGCATAGAGGTGTGATGCGTCCGGGGTGCGGTCGCGAACGCTGGGACGGTCCCGTTCACGGCGAGCAGCGGTCTCGCGGATCAGAAGGTCGGTGACCGTCGCCCCACTTGACCGAACGTGTGTTCGATACGACCCTGTCGGGCATGCTCGCGCGCTCGTACGCGGTGTGCGTCGGCGTGTCAGCGCGCTTGCTCGTCGGACGAGCCGAGCCGTCCGCACTCGCAACGCGCGGGTTCGGTCGGTTCATCCGCTCCGTGCACGGCTCCTGCGCTCCATAGGCGAGAGGCGCTACCGAAAAACGACTCAGACTTCGACGACGACTGGCAGGATCATCGGCCGGCGACGGAGGCGCCGGTGGATGAACTCGGCCAGGTCGTCGTGAAGCATCTGCTCGATCACGTCGGGGGCGTGGACGTCGTCGTCCGCGGCCCGGTCGAGAGTCTTCTCGATTGCCTGGCGGATCGCCTTGATCAGCGCCTGTTCGTCCTCGGCGAGCGGGATGCCGCGCAGGACGATCTCGTGGTCGGCCAGCGTTTCGCCGTCGTCGGCCGAGACGGTGGCAACGACGAACATGACGCCGTCGGCGGAGATCGACCGTCGATCGCGCAGCGCGCTCTCGGCCTCGCCGCCGAGTTCGATGCCATCGACGAACATCATCCCGGCCGGGACGCGCTCGCCGAACCGAGCTCCGTTGGCGTCGATGTCCAGGGGGAGTCCGTTGTCACCGCGGAAGCAGTTGGCGGCGGGGATGCCGACCGCCTCGGCGAGCTCGGCGTGCAGGCGGATGCGCTTGTGGTCGCCGTGGACCGGCAGGACGTAGCGCGGCTTGGCCAGGTTTAGCATGAGCTTGAGCTCCTCACGGTGCCCGTGGCCGGAGGTGTGGATCGGCGCGTCGCGCGCGGTGACGACGTCGCACCCGATGCGGAACAGTCGGTCGATCGTGTCGTTGATCGCCCGCTCGTTGCCCGGGATCGGCGTTGCGGAGAAGACGATCGTGTCGCCCGCGCGTAGCTCGACCTGGCGGTGCTCGCGGTAGGCCATCCGCCGAAGCGCCGCCAGGGGCTCGCCCTGGGAGCCGGTGGTCACGATGACGAGCTTGTCGTCGGGCACCGTCTCGATGTCGCGCCCCTCGACGAGCATGCCCTTCGGGACGCTGATGTGGCCCAGGTCGCGGCCGATCTTGACGTTGCGCAACATCGACCGGCCGAGCAGCGCGACCTGTCGGCCGAGCGCGTCGGCGGCGTCGATGACTTGCTGGACGCGGTGGATGTTGGAGGCGAAGCTCGTGACGATGATCCGGCCTTCGCATCGGGCGAAGACGTCGTGGAGTTTGGGTCCGACCTCCGATTCGGACGGCGCGAAGCCGGGGCGATCGGCGTTCGTCGAGTCGCCGCACAGGAGCAGTACGCCGTCCTCGGCCAGCCGGACGAGGCGCGCGATGTCGGCCGGCTTGCCGTCGACCGGTGTCTGGTCGAAGCGGTAGTCGCCGGTGAACAGGACGGTGCCCAGCTTCGTCTTGAGGGCCACGGCGGCGGCGTCCGGGATTGAGTGCGTCATATGCACGAACTCGATCTCGAACGGCCCGGCCTTGATCTGCTCGCCGGGCTCGACGCGCCTGACCGGCGTCTTGAGCTTGTGCTCGTCGAGCTTGGACTTCGCCATCGCCACGGTCAGCCGTCGTCCGTAGACGACCGGCACGGCGTCCTCCCCGAGCTTGCGCAGCACCCACGGCAGAGCCCCGATGTGATCCTCGTGCCCGTGCGTGAGCACGATCGCGTCGATCCGGTCGCTGCGCTCGGCGAGGTATGTGAAGTCGGGGAGCACGAGGTCGATGCCGTGCATCTCGGCGGTCGGGAAGCGGACGCCGGCGTCGACGACGACGATGCGCTCGTCGTACTCGACGACGGTCATGTTCTTGCCGATCTCGCCGAGGCCGCCGAGCGGCAGGACGCGGAGCTTTGAGGTCACTGAGGGGCTTTCGTCTGGAGGGCAGATCGTGCTGGCGGTCCGACCATCGCCGCGCGCATGTCGCGCAGCATGACGGACCGGATCTTCCCGCCACGGTCAATGGGCCCCGGCGAGCTGTCCCGGAGAGGGTGCTGTGGCCGGTCGTCGACGCGATGACGAGCCGGCTAGCCGCGTGCGGAGCAGCCCGCGATGCGCTCCAGCAGCACGGAGCGCTCGCGGGCGTTCTGCGTGAGCGTGAGGGCGCGCTCGAACTCGGCGCGGGCGTCGGCGAGCCGGCCCAGCTTCTCCAGCAGGTCGCCTCGCACGGTGGGGAGGAGGTGATAGCCCATCAGGGCGGGCTCGTCGGCGAGGTCGTCGACGAGGCGCAGCGCCTGAGCGGGCCCGAACGCCATGCCGACCGCGACCGCGCGGTTGAGGTCGACCACTGGCGACGGCGCCACCTGCGCGAGGCCGTCGTAGATGGCGACGATGCTCACCCAATCGGTGTCCTCGGGCGCCCGGGCCCGCGAGTGGCAGGCCGCGATCGCGGCCTGCAGCGTGTACGTGCCGACGGCGCCGCCCGCCGCGTACGCGCGCTCCAGGGCGGCGAGCCCGCGACCGACGAGCAGCCAGTCCCAGCGCGAGCGGTCCTGGTCGAGCAGGAGGATCGGCTCGCCGTCCCGGCCGACCCGCGCGCGAGCGCGCGACGCCTGCAGCTCCATCAGCGCGGACAGCCCGTGCACCTCCGGCTCACCCGGCAGCAGCGCCGCAAGCCTGCGGCCGAGCCGGAGCGCCTCATCCAGCAGCTCCGGGCGCATCCACTCGTCGCCGGCGGTGGCGGCGTAGCCCTCGTTGAAGATCAGGTAGATCGCCTCGAGCACCGACGCGAGCCGTTCGGGCAGCTCGGAGCGCTCGGGCACCTCGATCGGCACGCGCGCGGCGGAGAGCGTGCGCCTCGCGCGGACGATGCGCTGCTGCACGGTGGGCTCCGGCAGCAGGTACGCGCGGGCGATCTCCTTCGTGGTGAGCCCCGCGAGCAGCCGGAGGGTGAGCGCAACGCGGGCCTCCACCGACAGCACGGGGTGGCAGGCGGTGAAGATGAGGCGCAGCGTGTCGTCATCGAACGGGTCGGCGGCTTCCGCGGCGAGGTCGGGTGCGTCCGCCTCGCCACGCAGCTCCATGTCGCGCCCCAGCTCCTCGGTCTTGCGCCGGTGCACGTCATTGCGCCGCAGGCGGTCGATCGCGCGGTGCTTGGCGGTGGCCATGAGCCAGGCGCCCGGGTTGTCGGGGACGCCCGACTCCGGCCATTGCTCCAGCGCCGCGACGAGCGCCTCCTGCGCGAGGTCCTCGGCGAGGCCGACGTCGCGCACGAAGCGGGCGAGGCCCGCGATGAGCCGGGTGGACTCGATCCGCCAGACGGCGTCGATCGTGCGCTTGACGTCGGCGGCCGGCACCTACTCAGGCGCCCTCGGTCCGGGCGCGGAGGGCGGCCTCCCGCTCGCGCAGCTCCGGCGTGAACTCGTCGCCGAAGTCCTCGGCCTCGAACACCGGGCGGATCTCGACGATCGCC